>WSZW01000095.1 GCA_013139905.1 archaeon | reverse complement strand
ATTGTGCTAACAGAATAGATATTTTTAAAAAACAAAAATTTACATTAGATGATTATGAACAAGTACATGATATGTTTTGGAATGCAACAGATGTTACCGGAAATTTACAAGAAATTATAAACAAACTTGAAGAATTAAAAGAAAAAATCGATAACGGAGAGGATTTAAATGTTTGATAAAGAAAAACAAAAAGTTATGACTGATATATTTGATATTTTGTTAAATAATGTTCTTGCTACGGATTTATATCCTAAAAAGGCGTATGACGAACTTGAAGTCGTTAGTGTGGTTGATAAAACGGGGGTTATATCGATTGAAGCAAAAACTAAAGATGCTAAAAAATTATTATATCCATTTTTATCCGTACACGTCAAAATACATATTTTAGATTTATTATATCAAACAACGGCAGTATATAATAAATGTAAATATTCAACTCCCTTTATTAAATATGCGATAGAGTTGCTTAATGCTAGTGATGAGGATACCATAGATATATCACTTAGAGAAGAATATCCAATTACCTTAGAAAATCAACATTTTTCTATCATAATTGCACCGAGAATGGATTGATTGTTAATGAATAATTTTATTTCTTTTTGTAAGGATTGGATTGTATTTAGAGATTTTAAACGGAATGATGTGGCTCTTTTTAAATTCATACAACATATTGATTCGGTACTTAATGAATGTAAATTGTTTCATCTTGATAATTCAATTAAACAAATGTTGATGCTAACCAAAGCACCTAAAGAGAATTTTCAATTAAAGTTACCATTTGATTATTTGTTTTTGGATGTGTCGATAACTGCGGAAGAACTTATCAATGCGGGGTATAAACCACCGAAAGATTTCAAAGAGATACAAGGATTATCTATCTCTAAAGGAATATTAAAATCGGGTAATGTTGATGTTGGAATTTCGTTGCGAAGTGCGGTTCATACAATTTATGATAAAGAAGTTTTTTTTGATACGAGAGTATCTAAACCAATTATTACTAATCCATTTTATGATAATCGTAAAATTAAAATAGTTAGTGATTCATCTAAATTAAATTATTCTATTAAAAAATTTATTGATAATTTCGCAATTAATTACATTAATTTACTTAATACTCGTGAGATTAAATACCATGAAATACCTCGTAATAATGAACAAAATCTTAGACGGCTAAAACGTGGCAAAGTGCCGATACCCCATAGAATTATAATTAAACCAAATGTAATTCTTCGGAAATATTTGAATAAATTTGAATCTCAATCGGCGAATGGTTACAATCATCGATTTTGGGTCATGGGACATTTTAGGACATTAAGAAGTAAGGCATGGAAAGATAAACAAGGGACTCGTATTTGGATTAAACCCTACATCAAAGGACAAGGTATGCTGATACAAAAAGAACGTAATGTTAAGGGGTCTTAATTATGACTCTGAGAGAACTTGGAGATTGCTACGAAGTTAATGGTCGGCATTTTATTGATAATTTTCAATATGATGCAGGGGCTAGATTATGTCATGGTACGGCTATCGGGTATGGTAAAATTAAAGGGGTAAAATTCGGGCATTGTTGGATAGAATTAAATGATATTTTAGTTATTGATATTTCTAATGGGAATAACGCACATTTATTAAAATCTAGGTATTATGAAGTTGGTAAAATAACGGATGTAAAACGTTATACGTGGGTGGAATTTATGAAATTAATACAAAAAACAGGATTTTGGTCTGGTGAATTAGGTATATCTTCAAAACAATAGCTGAATGGTATCTAAATTGTATAAAATAGGCATAACTATATAAAGACCATTGTTCTAAATAAGGCATACAAACTTTGCGAGGGATAAATATGGTAAAATTTAGAGTATCATTGTTGAGATACCCAGAAGAAATAATCGTTGATGCAAATACACCAGACGAAGCAAAAGAGATTGCGAAAAAAGAAGTATCTTTTAGTGTTTGGGAATCGAATGTTCAATTAGTTGGAGAATGATTAACATGGCTATAATAGACATAGATAGGATGTGATATGAATGTCAGTAAAACATAACTTGTATGATGCGTTGCGAATCTTAAATCTAAATAATATAATTTCGTCTACAGAACATGAAAAATTTAGTGAGCGGGTTGCAAAGATTCCTAGCGTAGTCAATAATTCAGAATCTATTGAAATAACCAAAAAAGATTTTAACGAGTTTGAGAGATTAAGAAACATTCCTTACCTAAATATGTATTGTATTGGAAATATTATTGTTAATTATTCAAATATTTTATCTGAAGAAAAATTAACTATAATTCTTCGTGATTTCGATAAATATAGAACTAAATTCAAGGGATGATTTTCAATGTCTTCAGAATCGGTTCGCGTTACTTTTGGATATATGGTGATTACTCAAGAAGTTAAAGACATGATTCTATCTTTAGTTTCTGCCGATAATACCCTTTCAGACATTGCTTATGACCTTAATTTTCGGTCTAGGTCTCGAACCCAAGCAATGAAAAAAGTTTTAGGTACGTGCAAACCTGCATACAAAACAATCAGGATAGATATTGTAGAGCGTTTGCGATTGTTAGTTAAAAAGAATAATGCCGTTGAGTAACGGATTAGAGAACCCAACGGCAAGAAATAACCTTTTGGTATGCGTTAATGTATGTTTCAATTCAATGCCTAATTATTTAAAGTTTTTCTTTTTAACGCAAATCTTTATATGGCGCGTAATCAAATAATTATCATGGTAGGAAAGACAGGTTGGTACAACAAGAACAAGTCAGGTCGTACTGTCAAATATGAATCTCACAGACACGCTCTTGCATCCAAAGGTATCAAGACTGCACTTCCCAAAGGCGTAAAGAATGTTTCTTTTTCTGGCTCACCAACGCCTAATTTTGATATGGTTAAGAAAAATAATCTTGTTAAAATTCCCATATCGATAAAAAAGTATTTTAATAAAAAATCTGTTTCTTTGAAAGATGTTCGTGATAGATTTAATTTTTTTGGGGGTAATAGACCTAGTATTATTAAAGATTTTCAAGAATATGATGCGTTAAAATCTTTTTTAAATAGAAAAGATGTTACTTATTCAGATATTTATGCAACGGGGCGTATTAAAAATAATATAGATTTTTTATTACAAAAAAATATTATTCATAGATATTTTGTAATTAGAAATTTAGATTCTAAGAATAAAATAGACCAAAAATTAATTAAAGAAATTGCTTTAAGGGATAAAAATATTGAGATACGTATGCGGGCAATAAATAAAATAAATGATATTAATTTTCTAAAAAGAATTGCTTCCGAAGATATGGATTTTTTTATTAGAGAAATTGCAAATGAACGAATAATTAAATTAACCAATAATTCCGTTGAGCAACGGATTAGAGAACCCAACGACAAGAAATAACCTTTTGGACGTGATATTAATTGCTTAATATTATATTATTATATAATAATATAAAGCTTATGATAATTAGAGAAATTATTATTTTTTGGTTAATTATTTTCATCATAGCGATAGCGATATATTCTTTTTGGAAACTATGGAAATCACAATGGGGTGAACCATTAAAAGGAAGATATTAATCCCCGACAGACTATTTATTATGGGTGTAATGTCTATCGGGGAACTCACCGATAACTTCCTTAAAGAACTTTGCAAGGACTTTTAAGAAATATTTTGTTTTTCTTTTTTTAATCTTTCAGTTAAATCTTTGGTTAATTGTTTTAGTTGTATTTTCGTTTCTTCTTTACTTAAGATTCTAAGAGTTTTGCCGAGATATATTGTTTCGTGATATTTTTTTTTTTTGCCTGTTATTGAGTTAGTTAGATATTCGATGGGGGCTAGCTTTTTATATAACGCGAGTATTTGTTTATCTTTGAGTTTTGATTTCATAAGTCGTTTTGCTTTTGGATTGATATTAGTAATAATATGCCAATGAATATAATCGCCTTTCTCTGGATTAATTTTTTTGTTCGCCATACTATCTTTATTTTTTTGAATCTTCAATTTTATAGTTCATTTTAGTATCATTATTCATTTCTATTTTTCTAATTTCCGTCATTAATTATTACACTCTGTTGTCGATTTATTTTCAAATGTTCCGCAGTACCTATTCAGACTAACGCATTGAAATATAGCGTGTTTTATTATAGCTTTTGTACGGCTAGAACTTGGGTTGCAACTCACAATTTTTAATAAAACACACTATATTTCGGAACTTGCACCTGAATAGGCGTTTTACACAAATTACTTTTAATCTGCAACCAAGTTATCTATTATTTGTTTGACCAACATAATAGTTCTTGTTGTTTTCTACACAGTGTTCATAATTTGTGCCTGATTCGGTTTTGAAATTATTATTGGTGGGTGTGAGATTTGCACTCACTACAAAACTGTTTAATTTTTTGTAAAGTCCTAGGATTCGACAACTCTGCTTTTTTGGAATATATCCAAACCCACCATTATTAATATGGGCTTCGCACCCCCTTGTTAGATATGTTTTCAGTCTGCTCGGTTTTAGTATAATCGCCTTTCTCTGGATTAATTTTTTTGTTCGTCATACTATTCTTTATTTTTTTGAATCTTTATAATTATATTTTCTTCATTATGTTTGCCGTTATGAACGCCAAACAATTCTTTTACATGTAATAATAGATTTTCCATCGCGACTAATTCTTCATGGTA
>WSZW01000065.1 GCA_013139905.1 archaeon | reverse complement strand
GGAGAATTGAATGTTTTTCCAAATGATGCAGATATAATTGTAAATTATGCGATTAAAAGTCGCTGTATGGATAATATAATTTCAAATGGTACTACAAATGAAACAGAGCTTGATTTGGATTTGGGGTTTGGTAGTTTTTATGTTTTTGCAAATATCACAATGATTAATAATTATAATGATTCAAATTTGTTAAATAATTTGATTGAATTAAATACAACAATTTATCCTACAACAAAGACGAAACGAATGCGTGTTTGGATGGATAAAAATGTGTATGAATTAAATACGACCGCTTGGGGTTGTGTTGAAGTGTTTTCAAATAATACGCAAGTTTTTGGGAATTTGACGTTAAAGATTGGGCGTGAAAAAATTACGAGCGGTTATGATTATAAGTATATTTTAAATAATTCTGATAGTTTTTCTTTTACAAATTATACGGCGTTTAATTTTACGTGGGGTATTCCAACAGATGCAATTAAGAGTAATTATAAAGCGTATGCTCGTTTTGTTTATTTGAATGAAACGGGAAGTAAAAAGGAATATAATTCCGGAAATACTGATGGTAAATTTTACATAAACGGTTTAGAAGATTTAGGTGATCCTGAAATACAGATAATGTCAATTCCCGATGTTATGAAATTTGGCGAGATTGGGTTGGTTCTTCTTAATTTTTCGTCTAATAATGGTAATTATGATGATGTTCGGTTTGTTGCGTATTCGAGTAAGCATTTGGGTAGTGGGAAAACGCAGTGCATATCAAAAGATTTGGATTCAAGCAATCTTTGCACGACGCCATATAATTCAATTGTTGCAGAATCGTATGAGTTGAATAATATTTTTCGCGGGCAGAATATGACTATTGGCGTTCCTGTCTTTTTGAAGGATAATTGCAATAAGCATTATAAAAATGGATTATACAAATTTTATGCAAAAGCGTTTTATTATGATGGTGTTAAGTGGCGAGATTCTGCAAAAATAGATTTTAATTTGAGTGTATCCGGTATAATAAAAGATAATTGTAAAATTACTACAACTAAAAAATCAAAAACAACGGGCGATTCGGTCGATGTTGTGGTGCCAAAAAAACTTGTTTTTGAGATTGCAAATTATTCTAAAAAGGTGATTGTCGGAGATAAATTTGAAACAATTGTGCAAGTTTCAAATAACGAATCAATTGATGTTTTTTATACGATACAATCTTATGTTTATAATGGGAGTCGGCTTTTAAGTGAGGGGTATTTGAATGGTTCGTGGGAAAAAGGATGGGCTGCAAATAAATACGAAATAATGATTTTGGCTAATGAGACCAGGAATATTGTTCTTGAAAATCGCATAAAAGAAGGAATAAATTCCGGTAATTTTACTTTGAAAGTTAAGATTATTGGTGATAAGACGTATGAGGAAAAACGAATAATTGAAGTTATTGAAAGTAATATTTCTAAAAAAACGGACTCAAATGATTTCGCAAGTAATCAAATGAATATTAATCAAACCGATATTGTTGTTTCGTGTGATTATTTTTTGGATGAATTGTATGTCAATATAACCAATACAAATGACAAGCGCGCTTATTTACGGCTGCTTAAAGATAACGAGACAGAAAAAAATATTTATGTTCAATCAAACCAAACGCGGGAATTTATATATAAAAATCAAATTGAGACAAAACATTTTATAATAGTTCAGGATAAAAAGACAAGTGCTGTTCTTGAACTTTGCGTTGTTGATATAAATAATACACAAGTTAAAAATAGGATAACTGCTGCTTTGTTTGAGAATAAAACGAAGAAGAATTTAATTTCCAGATTTTTTGACTGGTTTTTTAATTTATTCGGGTTGAACTAAATGCTTTCAATAATAATTCCAACATATAATGAAAAGGATAATATAGAAAAATTAATATCTGAAATAGATTCTATTCTTAAAAAACGAAAAATAAGTTATGAGATTTTAGTTGTTGATGATTCTTCGCCGGACGGAACGGCAGATGTTGTTTTTGATATTGCCAAGAAAAATAAAAATGTACGTCTTTTGGTTAAAACTAAAAAAGAGGGTCTAGGGGCTGCGTACAAATATGCAATACCAAAAGCAAAGGGTGAAATTGTAATGGAAATGGATGCGGATTTTTCGCATAAACCGAAACATATACCGGAATTTATTGATGCGTTTGAAAATGAAAAGGTGCAAGTTGTTATTGGGTCCAGAAAAGTTGCCGGTGGGAAACGTACTGATTCTTTGATTCGTCAAATATATCCTGCAATCGGATCTTTGCTTTTTAAAATTGTTGGCTGTCCGGTAAGAGACCCTACTAGTGGTTTTAGGGCATATAGAAAAAAAGTATTAGATAAAATTAATTTAACAAAAATGCCTGATGATTATTCGTTTCAGGTTGCAATGATTTTTACCGCAAAACGAAATAATGCGAAAATAGTTGAGATTCCAATCGTTTTTGGTGCAAGAGAATTAGGGGAGACTAAATATTCTAATCGGGATCTTTTTGGAAATATCAAGGTTTTGTTTGATGTAATTTTGCGTCGTTTTTGATTAATCTTTCAATAACATATTTAAAGAAATTGTTGCATAGTGAAAGTTATGCCTTTTAATTTTAATGATTTGAAAGAAAAAGTAATTAATTATAGGCATTATATTCTTCTTCTTCTAGTTTTTGTTGTAGCTTACTGGTTTCGAATGATGCCGTTTAAGTATGAATATTTACAGGGAATCGATCCGTATTATATTTATCGTATGATGGATCATTTAGTTCAAAATAGTTTTCATTTGCCGTCATTAGATACTATGCGTTATTTTCCAACCGGGTTTGATCCGCATGTAGAACATGTGTTAATGTATTATCCGTATGCTGTTTTTTATGCAATAGCATCTAAGTTTGTATCTGTTAGTACATTTACATTTGCTAAATTCGCGCCTGCATTTTTTGGTTCATTGTTTATTGTGCCTATTTTTTATATTGGAAAAGAAATGCATTCAAAAGCAACAGGTCTTTTAGCTGCATTCTTTTTTGCTGTATCTCCATCAGTTATATTTAGAACTTCTGCAGGATTTATTGAAAAAGAACCGTTTGGCGGACTTTTTTTATTGATGGCTGTTTGGTTTTTTATGCGTGCTATTAGAAAAGATTCGTTAATGTCCGGTCTTGTATCCGGGATGTCATTAGTTTTAGGTGCGGCTGCATGGGGAGGGGTAAATGCATTGTATCTTGCATTTGCAGGTTATACTGTTTTGATGGTTATGACTACAAGGCATCCTGAACCATATATTAAGGCATTTGCACCGATTGTTCTTTTAGGTGTTCTTGTTCCGGCGTATATTATTGGAATTTATTCTCTTACAGGAACATATCAGCTTATGCTTTATGCTGCATTAGCTTTAGTTTTATTTGTTGAGTTAATGGAAAAATATACGAAATATAAAAAAGAACATAGAAAATATACTATTCCGTCATTATTTGGATTTGGAGCATTGTTTGTTCTTATTGGTTCTTTTTTCTCCGCGTCAATTGCAAAATTAATAAGTACGGCTTGGGGATTTTTGTTTTTTAAAGAAGGCGTATTGATGTCTACTGTTGCTGAAAGTGTTTTATCAACGTGGCCTGATTTTACAAGAGGTTTAAGTACGGTATATGCGGCAAAGGTTATGCCTTATATGAGTAGTATTTTGCCAATATTTTCTATTTGGGTTTTTGCTTTTTTAGGTATTTTTTTCATTTTGAATGAAATATTCAAGAAAAAAGATACACTTTATTATTCGTTAATTATTACAGTTGTAATAAATTTGCTTTCATATGTTCTGTTTTTGAAAAATGCAGCTGTGGGCGTTATGCAGAATCAGGCAATGTTACAAGCTATATTTGTGCTTACTTTATTTGTGATTGTATTTTTTGTAGGACGTAAGAATTACAAATATGCGTTTTTGTTGTTTTTGTTTTATTCATCACTTCTTGGGTTTTTATCAAGGGTTAGAATTCTTTTTATTGTGGCTCCTTACGCATTTATTCTTGCAGGATATGGCGTTACTAAAATATGGCATCTTTTAAAATATTCAAAAATGATGCAGGATGCAAAAACAATAAGTGATAAAGTTAATGTTTATTCTGTGTTTGTTGGTTTATTTATTTTGTTTTTGCTTGTGTCTAATTTTGCTGCAGGATATGTAATATCCAGTAATCTTCGTTCATCTTATGGCGGGGCATGGGTTCCTGCTATGGATTATTTAAAGACGAATACTAGTGAAGATGCCGTTATTTTGTCCTGGTGGGATTTTGGATACTGGTTCCAGACTATGGGGGAGCGTGCAACATTACTTGACGGCGGTAATTATCGAGGAAATTTAAATGTGCAAGCAGCGCGTTATTTTACCGGATATTATAATGAATCTGCTCAGGAAGACTATCTTTTGGAATGGAGACCGACACATATATTGGTTGATTCATCTATGATTGGAAAATATGCGGCAATGTCTAAGATTGCAAATAATGGTGAGAAAGTTGAATCTTATATGCAAATGCAAAAAACCGGTACATATCCTCAAGGTAATACGTCTGTTGTTGTTTATTCTGCTTATTCGTACCAGGTATGGGTGCCTGTGACTAATGAAGGGGCTCTTGGCGGAAATATTGTTTTATCTGTGGGCCAAAATCAGGCTTATGTGAAATATTTATGTACTCAAAACGGACTTGTTGACTTAAGACCACCGGAAGATAAGCAGATTATTGATTCGTGTGTATTTTTGACTTCAGATACGGTGCTTTTGGCATCAAAAGATATTGGGGATTCACCGTTTACTAAATTATTTTTGCAGGATGGTATCGGACTTGATTATTTGACTCAGGTATACAACAATGGTGCTGTTAAAATATTTGAAGTAGATTATGACTTGCTTGAAAGTAGAAATAGCGGTTTTATTAATAAATCTATAAACACACAATAAGTATATGTTTGCATTTATATTGTCTGCGTTTATAACTTTTTTTACAACTATTTTGGTTATTCCTAAATTTATTGTTTTTTTTGAAAATATTGGTGCTGTAGGTTTCGATATTCAAAAAAAGAACCAACCTAAAGTTGCAGAAATCGGGGGGCTGCCGGTTCTTATCGGGTTTCTTGCAGGGATTTTAACGTATATTGGAATTCATACTTTTTATTTTAAGAGTGCCGGTTATATGCAGCTTTTGGCTGCAACACTTACAGTTACTTTAATTGTTATTATTGGTATGCTTGATGATTTGACTGTTCTTTTAAAGAAGAAAACGGGTGGGGAATTTTCAAAGAAGATTGGGTTTAGGCAAAGACATAAATTCATTATGCCAATTGCAGCTGCTGTTCCTTTGATGGTTGTAAATTCCGGGGTTTCACATATACAACTGCCTTTTTTGGGCAGTGTTGAAATGGGATTATTATATCCGCTTTTTTTAATTCCGCTTGGAATTTTCGGGGCTTCAAATGCGACTAATATGCTTGCCGGTTTAAATGGTCTTGAGGCGTCGCTTGGTGTTGTTGCGTTATTATCTCTTGGAACTTATGCATATATTAATGGGTCGTTTTTTGCAGCAGCGCTTGCTTTTATTTTTGTGTCCGCGCTTTTGGCATTTTTAATATATAATTGGAATCCGTCGCGTTTATTTCCCGGGGATTCTCTTAATTATACGATAGGGGCGGTAATTGCATCTGTTGCTATTATTGGTAATGTTGAGCGGTTTGCTGTGTTTATTTTTATTTCTTGGTTTGTTGAGTTATTGCTTAAAATACGTTCAAAATTTAAAGCCGAATCGTTTGGTATTTTATTGGCTAATGGGAATATAAAAGCACCTTATGAAAAGATTTATTCTATGACGCATGTTTTTATGGACGGGAAACACACGGAAAGTGAAATTGTTGTAAAACTTGTTTTAATCGAGATTATAATTTGTATATTCGCGTTTTTGTTTTTTGGTGCATGAATTGTAGTTAGTAATATAAATATATAAATGATTTTAAGGTCTGTTGGAACGGTTTATTATTTGAGGATTGAAGAGTTGGAGCTGTTATTTGATGCGTAAAGGAAGCAATAAAATTGCATTTTTATTTCTGTTAATATTTATAATATTATTTTATGGTGAGAGTTATGGTTTGTCAGAAGATAGATTTTTGGTTGGAGAATATGTTGATGATAGTAATTCAAGAGATTTGATTGATAGTTTTTATGGAAAAAATAATAGCATTACTGAAAATTTGGAATATTTTGTAATTAATGATTTTTATTTATTGAACAGCATAGGCGTTTTGAATAGCGGGATGGTAAAATCTTTTTCTTTAAAGGAATCAGAGATTGGTTATGAATATGCAAATAATACATATAATCTTTGGAATAATTATGATGATTATTACATTAATTTAACTGAAGGTATTCAAGCAACAAATCATGAAGGCCAGTATTGGGGATATACAAAATATTGTGTCAATTTAAAAACAACGGAATGGTATCAATATTGTACGGACGTCGGTGAGTGGGAATGGTCTGCAATAACTGATAATGAGACATATACAACACTTAAGGGCAGTTCAATAATTAATGAGTCAGGAAATGAGATTAAGTTTACGTTAGAATATTATCTTAAAATGAATTGGAGTGAAATTTTAATAACTCCAACAGTTACGAATCTTGGAAATACTAATTATTTTAATTCAGAAATCATAATTACAAATTATGATATCCGTATAAATACAACGTATGAAAATGATGTATTAGAAATTCCATTGGTTTTAGAATCGAATACATATAATCTTTCAGATTCAGAACTTTCTTTATTTTTTGATCAAGATAATTTAACTGAAAGGAAATTTGAGTTATGGGATATTTCTGAGCAACAATTTGCAAGGACAAGATGGAATGAAAGTTATTTTATGAATGGTCAAGAATCTTCTATGGATTATACTTTAAATATAACACATATCTCTGAATGGTATAATGCGCCTGTGATCTTAACATTAAAAACGGGAATTTTAAATAAACAAAATCAAATTATAACAAATCTGTGGTGGATTGATGCAAAAGCAGGACCGAACACATTTGATTCTGATCCATATGAAGTTCCAGATCCGATTAATGTAGAGAACACTATAACATTTTATGGAACCGCAACAAGTGCGGAGAGCTATACTTACCGTTTGACAATATGCGATTCATCGACAACAGATTATGACTGTTCAAGTGGAGTTGGAACCTGTACAGGAGGATCAAAGATCTGTGAATCAGCATCATTAGCGGCAAGCGGTACACAGACATCATGTACGCATGATACAACAGGAGAATCCGGAGATGTCAGCTGGATTGCATACACCTGTAATAGTAATAGTAATCTTGCGGGACCTAATTCGGTTGAATCGCCTTATAACGTAATCACCATAATACAACCTAAAACAAATAATACATCAGTGAATGAAACACAGATTTATATAAATAACACAATTTGTGTAAATCACACAATAACAATTGGTAACTATCCTATAAATAATACATGGATTGAGATAACATATTCAAATGGAACTTCTGCAAATATTTCTACATCTAATTCAACTGGTGTCTGTGGTGCAGGAGAAAATGTTTATGGTAGTGAGATTGATGTTGGTCCAACTACAGGAATATTTACAGTAAATACTTCATGGGTTAATGACAGTCAAGGAAACATTGATTATGATGATCCATACCCAAATCAAAAAGTCATAGTTTATTCGTATGCACCTGATAATATTATATCAAGAATATACAAAGATGAATCTTATTTAGATGTTGATATATTTTTTACTAAAACCGAAATAATATACCTGAAAGCAAATATCACAAACAGTATTGGAAATATAACTGATGCAAATGTTACAGTTGAAATATTTAATAGCACTCTTGATTTAATCGATACTATAAATCTTACCCATATTGGTGGAAGTTCAAGTATATATTACGGCAATTGGACATCTCAAATAACAGACATACCGGATATTTATACAATTAAAGTTAATGCTACAAATTCTTATGGTTCTTTAAGTGAGAATACTACATTACATCTTTATTCGGGGTTAAATATTTCAGGATATAAATTAGATTATGATAACGATAATATACAAGAGTATATAATAGAAAATGAAAATCTCATTGTTATTTATAATGGAACTATAAACAGAACACATCCAATTATTTATTTTGAAAATAAAAATTTAAATGAAAGTTATAATATTAGTCAACTTTCAGATAATACTTTATTTGGATTAGGCGATATCATAATAGAAAATATGATGGATGTTAAATATACCTCGTTATCTTTTTCACAAGAAGGTGAAAATTTAGACAATATATCTTTAGAGATGGTAATAGAGTCACAATATGTTGAAAATAATCCAACGGAAGAGACCATACAAAATGATGATGGGGGAGCTTCAACATTGTATCCGGATCGATTTGTAGGGGATATAATTGCAAGCAAGTTTACAGCATCCACAACAAATTATCCATATAAGATTATGAGTACAGATATACAACTTTATGATTCAAATGCAATAGGGGCTACAGTTTATACAATACACATTTATGATGATAATGGAGGGGTGCCGGGAAATGATTTGATAGATCCATTTAATGTGACAATCACTTCTTTTTATACTAATTGGTATACTGTTGATTTATCTTCATACAATATTGAAATAACATCAGGTAATTTTTGGATAGGCGTTGAACTTACAGAAGATACAGGAAATGATGCTACCGGCGGACCATTTTTTCTTGATGATGGTTCTGCTTCAGTTCCATCTAACAGTTATTTTGATTTTGGTTCAGGTTGGGAAGTTCAAGC
>WSZW01000168.1 GCA_013139905.1 archaeon | reverse complement strand
AGAACTTTATCGTAAATCTGATAGTTATGATTCATGGAATGTTGATAAAATTAAATGGACTGATAAAATACTTCCGGGTGTATCTTATAGTATAAATAATTTGTTGCCCCAAACAAATTATTCTGTATATACTTATGATGAAGAAACACCAACGATCTCAAATTTAGAGTATATATTAACAACAGACATTGATGGATTATTACCTATATTTGAAATTATTAGTGGGAATATAAATCCTATGTATTCGTCATATACAATAATTGAGGTAATAATAAATAATAATAAATAAATTAAAATAAATATATTAAATTGGAGAATGATGCAAAACATATATAAAACTTGCTACCGTAACGAAGTTACAATATGTAAAAATCTAGAAGTATTGATTGGGTGATGTATTGATGAATAAAAATGGAATATTGGTTTTTTTTATTATAGGACTATTTATGAATATGGCGCTTATTGCGTCTGTAAGTCCGCCGCCGCAACCGGCTATTATATACGGGGATTTTGAGTATTCTCTTGGAAATCCAACAATTGCCGCCGGTATTACTGTGGTAGCAAAAATAAGTGGAATAACATATAAAACAATTACTACTACGGAAGATAATAAATATTTTATTCAAATACCCACGGATAATACAGATACTGCCGAAATTAAAGAAGGCGGTGCTTCGGGGGATACTGTATTATTTTATTTTAATGATGTTCTTGCAAATGAAACAATTTCCTGGCCTGGTGCTGGGGCAACAATAAGTAAAAAATTATACATTCATCACATGCCGGTTTTAGGTGTTATTGGAGATAAAACTGTTGATGAAAATTCGTTGTTGACATTTACTGTAAGTGCAACAGATACGGATGATGATGTAATTGTATATAGTGCAACAGGACTTCCAACTGGTGCAACTATTGGATCTTCAAATGGTGTATTTTCATGGACTCCATCTTATGATCAATCTGGAACTTATGATGTTAATTTTGCTGCATCAGATGGTGATTTTGAAACTGTTGATGCGTTAGAAACAATAACCATAACTGTAAATAATGTAAATAGAGCACCAGTTCTTAATAATTCTCTTGTAGATAGTAATTTTGATGAGGATGGTACAAAAGTTATTAACATGAATTCTTATTTTAGTGATCCTGATGGAACAACACCAACATATACAATTAGTGGAAATACGGAGATTTCGTTTGATTCAGATACTATGACTTTTAGTGCAACGGCAGATTGGTCTGGTATGGAAACTATAACGGTTACTGCATCTGATGGTCAATATAGCATTTCAGATATATTGGATGTAACTGTTGTGGCTGTAAATGATGCTCCTACTATAGGTCCAGACGTATCTGATATTACAACTTTAGAAGATACGGTAAAAACTGTTGATTTGACTGCAAATGAAAATGATGTTGATAATAATGAGGCACAGCTTACTTGGTCTGTAAGTGGTGTTGATACCTCTTTATTTAGTGCATCAATAGATTCTGATGATGTTCTTACAGTAACTCCTGTAAGTAATATGAATGGTGTTGATAGTGTTACTTTAACGCTTAGCGACGGAGATAAAACAGCAACACAAGATATAACAATTACCGTAACTGCTGTAAATGATGCTCCAACTATAAGTATTGTATCTGATATTACAACTGCAGAAGATACTGTAAAAACCGTTGATTTGACTGCAAATGAGAACGATGTTGATAATGTTGATTCTGAGCTTACTTGGTCTGTAAGTGGTGTCAATACATCTTTATTTAGTGCATCAATTGATTCTGCTGATGTGATTACAGTAACGCCCGTTACCAATATGAATGGTGCGGATACAGTTACTTTAACACTTACTGATGGAAGTTTAACTGTAACACAAGATATTACTATTACAGTTACTGCTGTAAATGATGTACCAACTGCATCCGGTACAAGTGCTACAACTAATGAAGATGTGTCAAAAGAGATTACCCTTAGTGCCTCAGATGTTGAAAATAATGATTTAACTTATAGTGTTGTGGATAATCCTACTTATGGAACTGTAAGTATTACAGGCAATGTAGCAACATATACACCAAATTCTAATTATAATGGTGGTGATTCCTTTACATTTAAAGCAACCGATACAGAAGATAGTAATACTGCAACTGTTTCAATTACAGTTACGGCTGTAAATGATGCGCCTGTTTTAGCAACGATTGCAAATTTAACCTTAACTGTAAAACAAACTGCAATTATAACGCCAAGCGCAACAGATGTTGAAGATGATTCAATAACCTATTACATAAATAATACAAATTTTGAATGGAATGGAACTGCGTTTAATTGGTTAACAATAGTTGCGGATGCAGGAACATATATAGTGGAAGTTACTGCTTCGGATGAATCGTTAAATGATATTCAAATTGTGACTGTTACAGTTAATCCTGAAGAAGTTATATTTACAAAACAACTTTATGAAGGATGGAATTTGATTTCGGTACCTGTTGTAGTTGAAAACACATCGGTAACAAATGTGCTTGCGTCAATTGACGGAAGTTATTCGTCCATATATATGTGGAATGCAACTGAAACAGATGATAAATGGCTAACCTATAATATCGAAAAAGATGATTGGATGAATGATTTTACAGAGTTAAATCATGCTGACGGTTTCTGGTTATATATGACTGCAAATGATACATTAAATATTACTGGAAAAATACCTCATGAAACAAACATAAACATTTACAAAAATGAATGGAATCTTGTTGGTTATACACTTCTTGAAGAAACCGCACCAGACACAGTACTTTTAGATATTAAAGATAATATTGAGATTGTATTTGGTAATTTTGAACAACCAAATATTTGGGAATCTAGAATACCTGATGTTGGCGGTACAATGAGTGCTATGAAACAAGGTTCTGGTTATTGGATTAAAAGTACGAATACAGAAAATATGGCATTGACATATACAAATAATTGATTTTAATAAGTGGTGAAATTAATGGCGAAAAAATTTAAATTTGGTTTTAATGATACTAAAAGTTGGAAAACAAAGTTTCGATTAGTGCTATTAATACCTCTTGTGTTTGTGATGTTTTATATTGCTGCAAATATTGTAACAACTGGAAGTCCGACGGGTCAAGTGATTGGTGTGCAAAACGATACATCTAAAACTGATAGTTATACGGTTACAGATTTTGAAAATAATAATGTTGTGAATAACGAATTAGATTTAGATGAAGAATCAACACAAAATGATAATGAAAATATTTCTGAAAATCAAGAAAATACAACGCCAGTTACCATTTCATCCGGTGGGGGTTCTTCTGGAACAACAACTACAACAGATACAAATGAGGATGAGTCAAATAATCCGCCGGAAGAAGATTTGGGATGTACTGAAGCACCTAAAACTGAAACATTTATTGAAACAGATAATACCGGGGTTCCGCAAATTAATGATTTTTCGGAATTATGGGGTACTGTAACAATAAATAATAATCCTGCAGAAGATTGGCTTAATGTAACTGTAACTATGTTAAATGATACACTTATATCAAGAACACAAACCTGTCGAGGATATTATAGTATTGGGATACCAAAAACAAGTGAAACAGAAATTATTATTTTAGTGGATGAAATTCCTGTAAAAACAGTTAATTGGACTGCAGGAATACATGAAAATAATTTAGTGGTGAGTAAAACATGAATGCTTATTGTTCTAGTTCTTTTAATCCGCAACGCACTATAGATATATATAATTCAAAACGCGAAGTTAAAAAATTTGAAAGTTCCATTATAAAACATATACTAAATGGAAATCATATATTAACGGATGCTTTTTTAAATCAGTTCGCAACTGTCGAACATACGGCAAATGAAATTCTTGAAAAATATGGTCCTGATGCTACGGCAAATTTTGTGTATAATAATGTTCTTGAAAGCGCGTTTGCTCAAAATCATGAACAGCTCAAAATAGGCATTGAAAATAACGAAGAATTTATTAAAAAAACAACTGAAATTGCATGGTATGGTACTGTTTCTTTTATGGCATATCTTGGCGCAAAAGCTATGGCAGAACAAACTATTTTAGATAATGGTGGTCATACGTGTGTATCTGATGTTGGAAATCATATAACTGCTTTAACTTCTGATGCTGCACCTCGCGGCGGACTTTTAGCTGCAACATATTATATATTGACAGCTCAGATTGCACAAGGTGAAGCACCACCAACGCCTGGCGTTTTTTTTGATATTTATGGCAATATACTTAATGGAACTGATTGGGTTAATGGTTCTATTTTAGATGCAAATGTATCATTTTTATTTTATAATCAAACAACTGGTGAAGTTGCTGCAGTTCTGCAATCACAATTGGGTAATACGGAAGAAAATCCACAATATATTATTCAGGGTATAAATAAAAGTATTGTTTCTGAAGGAAATATTGCAACGGTAAAATTTGATGGTTTTGATGGATTAATTAATGGATCTAATAATTGGACTGTTGTGTATCCTGTGGAAGGTTCGGATTCTGTTTCTGTGCCGATAAATTATGTGGCGCCAACACCAAAAATTGAAGATTTTGCAGTTAGTTTATTTGCCTTTGGAAATGATACAAAAACAAATGATGTTAATGTTATTGCGAATCGAAGTGTGGTTGATTCAAATTACATATTACAAATAAATGGTACTGATGTGGCTACAAATGAAACGTTTTCTATGGATTCAATTAATGAAACATATGAAAATTTGATTGAAGGATGGAATAATATAACGTTATTGATTAAATCAAATACGGGTAAAACTTCAAGTATTAGTCGAGATGTTTATGTTGATACAATTGCACCATATATTGTAGATAAAACTGTAAATGTTTTTGATAATGATAGTATTGAATTTTTAATGAATATGAGTGAAAATGCAAACTGGACATTATATAGGGATAATGTGAAAATTAAAAGTAATAAAACGAATAGTACACAAAATCCTATTCCTTTTGTAATGACTGATATTCTTGAAAATCCCGGAATTAATAAGTATACGCTTAAATTAGAAGATGAATATGAAAATGAGAATTCTAGTATTGATCTTGGTATTTTTACTCGGGAAGAAGTAATATCGACAGATCCGCCTTCCAGTGGTGGCGGCAGTTCCGGTGGTGGAGGATCTACCGGAGAAACATATGAAAATATTATTGAAAAATATGTGCTAAATGAATATTGGTCTATTGGTTCAGAAATAAAATATGTATTTGAGGATGGTCCAATTTCAGAATTATATTTAAAACCAAAAAAATCATTAGGAAGTATAAAAGCAACAATTGAAGTTTTAAAAGATAAATCAACATTTGTTCCTAAAGATATTTATCAAGAATTGGTGGATGGTAATACGATATTATCTCAATTTAATTTTTGGGTTGGTAATGCCGGTACATTAACAGAAAATAATGTTGAAGAGGCTTATATGAACATAGTATTAGATACTGATAAGATTACTGATATTGAAAATGTACATATTTACAGACATGATCCTGAAACAAATAAAATGTTAGAATTACAATATGTGGTGGATGGTATTAATCCACACATAAATATTAACGTGCCATTAATAATTGATAAAGAAAATATGGTTGGATCATTTATTGTTGTGGAAGAAAAACAAAATTATATACCTACACAAGTTACAATCAAAGAAAAACAAGAACCACAAATAACACAACCACAAACAAAATCTACACAATTAGAATCAACTAGTACGCAAACACCGGAAATTCCAACAGAGGAACCCGAAGGAACACCTGGCTTTGAGATTGGTTTGGGGCTTGCAGGACTTGCAGCGGCAAATAGGGCACGAAAGAAAAGGTTTTCTATTGGCAATCATCCAAGAAAGAATAGATAATATTAATAATAATAATATAAACTTGCTATGATATATATTCTGTTATGTGGACGGAATTATTTTTATCGCTCGGATTTTTTGGATTTTATACTATATGGGCAATACTCGTTGGTGGAATTGCTGTTTTTGGATTTATTTCTAAATTTACCAGAAAAAAAATTATTCGGGATGTTTTTGTAAGCTGGTTTATAGGGGTTTTAATTATTACTTCAAGTCCTATTGGCGGGCTTATTTTTGCTGTTTTTTTGCGAATGTTTTTGATTGGGTTTAAAAGCATTATTAGCATCGAAACATTGAAAAGTACATTCATAAAACCAGACGCTAAACCGATAGCGTTTCCTAAACATAAAATTATCAAATTTACAATTATATTAATTATTTTATTTGGTTTTTTAGCTGCCATTTTTGCACCGCCAATGGAAGTTGATTGGTATAATATGAGAAATACTAATACTGTAACGCCTGAAATTACAACAACTTCTGATGTTTCGCAAATTAAATGGGATGATATTAAGGATATGCGGATAGTTGCGCAACAATATGCACTTCAAGTTCCAAAGACGATGGTTACTGAGACCGGGTGGAAACTTTCAAATGATTGGGATGGTATTTATTCTATAAATAATACTCTTTATTGGGTTATGGTTTATGAGCCTACGCGGTTTGCAAATATTGGTGAACCGTCTCCTGCGTATATAATTGTTAATGCTCAGAATCCATCTGATAGAGTGAAAATAAATGAAAAGATTGAATATTCTGAAGAGCGAAAAGGATTGGTTCCATTTTTATATCAAATAATAACTGGTAAAATTAGGGATGTTAATTTTAATTTATGGTATGCGCATCCGTATTTTACGTATGGGGATACTGTTTTTACTCATGATGATAAAGGTGAACCTGTGTGGTTTGCACCAGCAAAACTTAATTTGCCGACAATATTTGTGACTAAATTATATACGACACAAGTAGGTGTAATTGTTCTTGAAAATAATGGTGTTACGACGTTTTATACTGAAAGTCAGATAAAAGCTGAAGAGACTCCTGAATGGTTTTTAAAAAATCAAGTTTTGATTGATGAAGATTATACTGCAATGCGTATTGATCGGTGGGCTAAATATGCAAATTGGAAAGGTTTTTTGAATTTTCATTTTAAGCATGAAAATGTTTTTGAAATTGCTCGAGATATTTATTTTCAATATGATAAACCTGAAGATCGTACTTATGGTCTTATGCAGTTAGAGCCGGAAGGGCCAACAAGAAAAGCTATAACTCAGTATGTTGAAATTGAGGCATATGGTAAAAATTATGGTCATGTTACTATTTATGATACTAGGGCTTTGGGGTTAATTGGACCTGAAAGAGCATTGGCAGATGTTCGCGGTGAGATTTCGCTTTATAGTGATTGGTATGCTTTACAGCCGTTATTTAAGCAAATAAAGAATGGTTTTTATTATGTGGTTCCTGTTTATTCGGGTGTTTATGAATCTATGACTTTGAAGTCTGTTGCTATTGTTGATGCCAGGACGGAGCAGGTAAAGCTTTTTCCATGGGGTACACAGGAAGTAATTGACGTTGATGAAGTTGTTGATGATGGGACTGTCTCGCCTATAACTACACCTACTAATTGCGAGATTATTGAGACGGCCACAGTGGATGGAAAATTAAGATTTACTATTGAGTGTGAATAGTTTTTTTGTATTTATTTTTGATTGTTCTATTTTTATTGTTTTTTTATGTTTGAATTTGATTAGAATTGTTGGATTCGTATTTGAATTTTATTTTTTTTGGATAGTGTGGTTTTTAGTTAATATTTAATTAATTGTGTGTTGTTATGTGTGTTTTTTGTTTTGAGAACTTACGTTTTATTATGGTTTTTTTGTGATTTAGAAATTGTTAATTGTGGCGGGTTTTAAGTTTTTTTGATAATATTTAAAATGAAATATTTGTTGGTGTTGTAGTTTAATATTTATCTATGTATACTATTGGTTTTTGATTTAGTTTTCCTTTATTTTCTATTTGGATTTCGTAATATCCTTTTCCAAATTTAGGGATTCCTGTGATGTTGATGTTTGTGTATTCCAGACTAATTTGTATCTTATATTTTTTGTTAATGCCGAATGCAAAACTTGGGTTTGGCATTTTTTCTATTTGTTTATTTTGGATGTATGGTGCTCGGTTTTTAATTGTATCGGTATCGCCTTTAGTATATACAATGTATGCTTTTGACATGTTTCCGGCGATTAATGTTTTTTGTCTTAATTCCAGGTGTGTTGTGCTTGAAGACATGCTATCATATACTCCGTCTGCATGAATTATGCCTGCGGTTGTTCCGTCGGCAAAGGATGTTGATACGTATTTATTTGCGTTGTTTTGTATTGGTGTAAAGCCGGTTCCTGTTAATTTTATTATGGTGAAACCTTCTGTGTTGTTGAATTCTCTTGAGGTGGATGATATTAATCCAAACGTGTTGTTGCAGTAAAATGTTACGGTTTGTATTCCTTGCGAAACTCCGAATGCTAATTTGTTGTAATCTGTAAGTGTTGTGTTTGACATGGTGACATTTGCTGCTTCGTCAATACTGTATCCGCACCAGGATACTCTTTGGTCTAGTGATATGTTCATCCAAACATCACCGCCGTGAAAATTTGTTGGTGGAGAATTTATTGAAATTACTGGAGCCAACGCGTCTACTTCGAAGTATTTTGTTGTTTGGTTTTGGTTTCCTGCGGTGTCGTTTGCGTATATTGTGATGTAATGTGTGCTTTCTGAAAGTGTAGTTGTGCTTGTGTCTATTTCATCAGTCCAACTGCCGTATATGTTTGCGCCACCGTCTATTGAATACCACATTGAATCTATTGGATTTGCGTCTGTTTGTGTTGCATTTACATGTGGCGTGTTGTCGTTTGTGGTTGTGTTTGTAGGTTCAAATATTATTATTGTTGGCGGAGTTGTGTCTACGGTTAATGTTCTGGTTTCTGTCTGATTTACGTTTCCTGTTATGTCTTGGGCATAAGCTGTGTAGGTGTAGGTTCCTTCTGCAAGGTCTGTATAATTTGTTTCTAATCTATAAAGTCCGGCGTTGTAGGAGGCGTTGATCTCGGCTGGACTTAGGGCTCGGTTGAATATT
>WSZW01000002.1 GCA_013139905.1 archaeon | reverse complement strand
ATAAACAAAAGTGTTAAGTCTGTTGAAGTCTGGTACGGTGCATCTCCACCAGATGACACATTAAGATATCCAATTTGGTTTAATACAACAACCGCTTTCACAGCGATCTATTATGATGATGGAAATTCTGTGCAATGGGTATCTATTGGTGGTACAGATTCAAGAGTTGAAACAACATCATCTAATGCTCATGCATTTAATGCTAGAGTAAAAACAGATTATACAGAAGGAACTGGACCATCATTAGTTTTATTTGATACATCTGCAACTAATGGTTTTGATACAGATAATGATTATAGCAATTCATTATATAGATATGTTGCGCCTGTAGACGGAATATATGAATTTAATTGTAATATGCGTATTGATAATCTTAGTCATTCAACATACCTATATCTTTATTTGTATAAAAACACAACCGCAATTAATTATGTAATTGAAGGTAATGCAGAATCAACAAACTACCTGAATATAGGATTCACAACATTAGTTGAAGCGGTTGCTGGTGATTATTTTTCTGTGTATAAAAATGAAAATTATGATACATCACATACTATAAAAACACAATCTTGGTTTTCTGGTATGTTGAAAAAAGATACAACGGTGGTATAATGGCTGATCTTGATTTTCCATCACCAGCATCAGAAGGACAAAAATGGGTTGATCCTGATGATAACCTTTGGCAGTATAATAATGCAAGCTGGGGTATGTTAGTTACACAAGTTCAAAACATAGATGATCTAAATGATGTTACATATACATCTCCTAATGTTGATAACTTCTTATACTATGATCAAGGTCTTGAAAAATGGAGTCCAGATGTTTTAAAGATTGATGATTATTTCTTTAAAGTAAAACTATCTGTTGATTTTCCTTGTAGTGATATAGAAACAATTGTACCATTTGATATAGTTGTTGAAGAATTTGGTACAACAGGGAAATATAGTGTAACTAATTATGAGTACACTATACCACAAACAGGTATATGGCAATTTGGTATATATTATCATTTGGATAATAGTACATCTAATATGGATGATGGTTATCGTAGATTGTCTTTTATAAAAATAAATAAAACAGTTATTCGTTATATTGGAGAATACCATAATCAACAAGGTGATTCCGCGGGATCAGAAAGATCGTATAATTTATGTGTTGGTGGTAATATGACAATTAATCTTAATAAAGGTAATAGAATATCTGCTTGGTTTGAGACCAGCGAAACAGGTGGTACCGGCCTTGATTATATTGTTCATGATGACGGACAAAGTTATTTTTGGGGGAGTATGGTCGGATGATAGACTTTCCAAACAATCCTACAAACGGCCAGATATTTTATGATAATAATGGAAACGCATGGACATATGATGTAGATCAATGGGTATCATCTAGTGGACAAATAGAAACAATTGGTCAATTTGATGATGTTGAAATAACAAATCTTCAAACATCCGATGGTTTATCTTGGAATGGTGCAAAATTTATAAATAAACAATTACCTGCTTCATTACCATCAGAACAAAATAAAAATAATACAACTCCGAAATATTTGTTTAGTGCTATACAGTCATCACAGATTATTTTGGTGGATGGTGTTATTACTAAAATTAATAATGATAGAGTGTCGTTTGATTTAGATGGTGTTTATGATGCCAACACATATACGTTTACCGCACCTGTTGATGGACATTATATGATAACAGCGTGTGTACAGGCCAGACACCGATCAACTCTTGTAACTTTGTATTTGTATGTAAATAATGTTAAATCACATTTAATGGGTTCTGTGAACGATGGTGGTATCACTATGGGTGATAACAAGACTATTAGAAATACAAAACTTATTGAATTGTCTGCTAATGATACAGTTGATGTAAGAGTTAGTATGCTACTTGTTTCATCAGGAATACCACATTATGATATTTCACCTACACCAGACTCAGAATTTTCTGGTTATTTATTTAGGAAAATATAATGATTGACTTTCCAGAATTTCCTATAGATGGTGAAGAATATATTGATCCAAATGGTAATATTTGGATATTCGATGTTAATATGTGGACAAAACAATTTAAGAATTTGCTACGGTTGGTGTCTTATTTGGATCAAGTAAATGATGTTGTCATTGGTACAGCCGTAAGATCAGGTAACGAATATTTAAAATATGACGGCACAAATTGGGTTGCTCAATCGTGGGAGTCTTTTAATAATGAAAGTTTTCTTGTGTGGGATTTGTCTGATTATTATCTTTTTTTTACTCAACCGAATATAATACGAAATCAAACATATACTATTAGATATAATCAATTAATATATGGTACTTTTAATACAGCAAGCTATAGACATGATGTTACTCAATCTGGTTATTATATGGTCAGAATTCGTTATGGGTTACGCGGTTGGTGGTCGAATTCTAACATACGTCTTTCTTTATACAAGAATGGAAACCCATATATAAAATATGTTCAGAATGATGGTAATGATGGCTCTTGCGAAGCACATCTAAATAAAGAATCTTTGGTTTATTTAAAAGCTGGGGAATATATCTATTGCAGGATTATACATGTAGATAGTGGTGGTGGTGATGTGAGTATATATTATCAAACACCAGAAGAACATTATTATTTTGATATGAAATTAATAAAAGCAACAACAACATTACCAACAAGATACCTTGTTGGTCAATACACGACAGTTAATATTTATGGAACCAAAACTCTTACATTAGAAGCTGGAACATATGAAGTTATGCCAGTCTTACAAGGTATTGAAAAAGTCGCGGCGGCTGATGACCCTGATATTCAGTGTTTATATTACTCAGATGGAGGGTATACAATGTCATGGGACATGCATATCATAATAGACGGCAACACAACTCAATATACACATTCTGGTGAAGATGATGTTGATTGGACAAATGGGGCTGGTGCTCTTGCGTATAGAATAGCTAATGATCCAAATCCTGTGTTTACAATAACATCCACTAAAAGTGTCACATTTGGTAATGGAAGAGATGGTTATGCCGGATATCCACTCAGATCGGGAAACTCTTGGGCACTGTATAAGATCGCATAATGGCATTAAATTATCCAAATAATCCAGTTGACGGCGATACGTGGACTGATGGTAATGGTATTGAATGGGAATTCAAGGGTTACGGCTGGAAAGAAATTAAGGTACCAACATTATTGTCTATGTCTGATGTTTCTGGTGTAACACTTAATATTGGTGATCGTCTTAAATGGGATGGTACGAATTGGTCTCCTGTAGACACAGGTTCATTATCTTTAACAGATTTGACAGACATACAAGGAACACCAGTAAAAGATGATTATCTTGTACACGATGGTACAAATTTTCAGATGGCAAGTTCTAATGCTGATCCTGTTGTTTTTGGAAAAATGGAAACATCAAACGGTAGATCAATATCAGGATATACATCTAATCTTGTTTGGTTTTATATGGATTATGATAAAGTAATTTATGATACACATGGTATGTTTGATCTTGATACAGACCCAACAAGATTGACAATACCTGTTGCTGGAATATATAGAGTGAATAGTACGTGTTTAACAAGAACAGTTTTTAACTCACTTACCACTATCCGAATGGAATTAAATTTAAAGCCATACAGTGTATCAGATGTTTTGCAAGCAAACTATTATGACAGGTGTGATCAAGGAAGATATTATATAAACGGATATGTTGTCAATAGATGGTCTATTGTAAGAAGATTCGATGTTGGCGACTATATCAAAACATATTTAAGAGGTACAGCAAGTTCAAATATTGATTATCGTGGTGCAACAAATGTTTCTATGTCGGCACTTAAACTTGCGGATTTACCATAATGCCTATTAATGAATATGGAATACTAGATTTTCCAGAAAATCCTTTAAACAATGATTTACACGTTGATGAAAATAATGTTCAATGGAGATTCAATGGAGAAGATTGGGCAATATTTGAACCATACTGGATAAATGATCTACCTGATGTTGATACAGAAACAGATGCTCCAGAAGTAGGTGATATTCTTGAATGGGACGGAACACATTGGGTTACTAATACTTCTTTATTCGCATTGAATGATCTATCAGATGTATCTGTTAATAACCAAGTGAACGGTAACTTTCTTGTTTTTGATGGTACGACTTGGCAAAATATTGATCCGATAGTAAATGATTTGTCTTCAGCGAGATGTGGTGATGTATATAATAATACGATAACAAATAAAAATGCCGAAATATTAATCAATCTTACAAGTGTTCATTTTGAGACAAATTCATCAACCATAGATTTAATAAACGATAAAATAAATATAATAGATGATGGGTTCTATAGGTTTGATCTTGTGTGTTATATGGATAAAAATTCTACTGGTAATAAATTGGAAGTTAGTGTACAACTATTTAATTCTGTTGGAACACTGAAAAGAAAAATTGTAACTGGTCTTAGAGAAGGACATACAGTAATATTAAGCCACGGTCAAGCAACTGGATTCTTTAATCTTGATGATGGTGATTATGCAAAATTTTACTATATTGATCCTGTAACCTCGCAAAATGGTGATGTAGACCTTACACGAATAAGATATTTATGGGTATCAATAATAAGAGAATCGAATAAAATATAATGGCGATAAATTTCCCAAATTCTCCATCAGAAGACAGTACTTATCTTGATGATAATGGTAGACTGTGGTTATTCAAAAATGGATACTGGCAAGAAACAATTCCAAATTTTAGTATTGATTTGTTAAGAGATGTTCATACAATCTTTGATACAAAAACAATAACATTTGTTTCTTCTGATGGAACAGAATCATCTATTGATGCAACAGAAGATTTGCCTTTTATTCTTGCTGATGATTCTGTATCTAATATACCATTTACATATTATGAATTGCCTTTTTATCTTGCTGATGGAACATATGACGGAATTGATATTATAAAAAACGAACCAGAATTAAACAGTTATATTGTGTGGGATGGTGAACAATGGGTTCCAGAATTAGTAGAATATGACTCGAATAATATAGAAGGATTAAATACTGATGGTGCTGTTGTTGACGATACTCTTGTCTTTCAAGATGACGAATATGTTGTAGACAATAAAGATAATTACCTATCTTATAATGTTCCTGATTTTTCTTTGAAAGTAGCTGAGATTGAATCTGTTGCTGGAATTTCGTGCATAACAAATAATACTTGGTATACACTTCCTTGGGATACTACACACGTAACTTCAGATACTAATATGGTGGATTTACCAAACGGAAAACTGATTTGTACTTCTGATGGTTTGTATGAAATATCTTTTATATTATATGCCACAAGTGAGCAATTTGAGCAATTCAATTCTAGCAATCTGATTTATGGAGAATGTTATGTTTATAAATCAAATGATACTATAAGACATAAATATCCAATTCAGTTAGAAATTAGACCACCAGATGATAGGGATGTTAATACTCTACCATTATCTCTTGATATAAAAAGTTCTGTTCATGCAACAGATTATGTACAATTGTATGTTGGTGATTATATGCAAATCAATAGAGTATATAGATCACAACCTTTTAATACAACAATACTTGTACACGCTTACGGAAGAATGTTTATGAACAAGGTTGCTGAAATTGCACCAATTGATACCGCTGAGTACCACGATATTGTTTGTATTAGTTGTAGATATGATACAACAGACGACCCTTTATTGTATTTTTTACCGGCTGGGACATATGAAATGAGACCGAAGGTATGGACATATATGACATCCAGCCCTTATTCTGGAGCGTATCAATGGGGTGCCAGATATAAATCATCTGGTGGAGAAATACCAGCCGATTGGTTCAGGGCAGATGTATTTAAAAGTACAGATATTCTAGCATTTGACTATATGGTATCAAATTTTGGGTATCGAAGATTCACATTAACTTATGATCAAACAATGTCTTTTTGGTTTTATGACTCAACTTATACGGACAATAGTGGCGGATCGTGCTTTGAATTATATAAAATAGTATAAATAAAATAATAAGAATAATAAGAATAATAAAAGGAACACCATAAATGGCATCACTAATATTTCCAAATGATCCGGTTGTCGGACAAACTTACATGGCTCCCGGTGGCAAAGTATGGCGCTGGGGCGGTGAAGGTTGGATATGTTTAGTAGATTCTGGATCACAAATATATTACAACGCGACACCACCAGATGATATCGCAAAATATCCATTATGGGTGAATACTGATACTGGCGACTTGATGGTGTTTTATCAAGATGTTGATTCAGATCAATGGTTGAAAATTGGTACTACCGGCGGCGGATCGGGTTCTGGCGGCGCCGGCGGAGCAACATATATTGATGAACTACTTGATGTTGATACAACTGGTGTATCTGTTAATGATAGACTTGAATGGGATGGCACTAATTGGGTTCCTGTTACACCTTCAGCAACTGCAACTGGAATTGACGATCTTACAGATGTTGATACAACTACGTCTGCACCTTCGGCAAACGATTTACTACAATGGGTTTCGCCTAATTGGGTTCCTTATACTCTTGTAACAACAAACTGGGATACTGCATACACACACTCACAGTCTGCTCACGCTCCTACAGATGCCGATAACACCGCAACAAACGAAACTTCACATACTGATGTGATAATTGATGGTGATTTTGCATCAAACGGATTTATGATCCGTACAGGTCTTGGTGCATATTCAATTGATACAAACACATATCTTACATCTGAAACATCTCACGCGGATGTATTAGTTGATGGAGACTTCACCGCAAACGGTATAATGTTAAGAACTGCATTAGGTGTTTATTCTATAACAACAGACAATTCAACTAATTGGGATACTGCATATACACACGCTATTGCCGCTCATGCTCCAACAGATGCCGACAACACCGCAACAAACGAAACTTCACATACTGATGTTGTGGTTGATGGTGATTTCGCATCAAATGGTTCAATGGAAAGAACTGCGCTTGGCACTTACATAACAATACTTCATAAAAGAGATGCGACAGCCGCACCTTTAATAACAGATGATTCTGGTGATGGATATTCAATTGGTTCAAGATGGATAGACGTAACAAATAATAAAGAATATATTGCTCTTGATGTTACAGTTGGTGCCGCTGTTTGGAAAGAAACAACTCAAGCTGGTGGAGGTGGATCGGTTGAAGTACAAGACGAAGGTAGTTCACTAACACTTGCTGTTACAAAATTTAACTTTGTTGGTGCTGGTGTAACAGTAACCGAGCCTGTTACTGATGAAATTCTTGTTACAATCCCTTCTGGTGGTTCTGCACTTGAGGTTGAAGACGAAGGTACACCATTAACCGCCGCGGCAACTAAATTGAATTTTGCTGGTGTTGGTGTAACTGTAACCGAACCTGTTACAGATGAAATGTTAATCACAATACCGGGTGGCGCAGGTGTTGGCGAACTTGATGATTTATCTGATGTTGACACAACAACAACTGCGCCAGTGACAGACGATATATTAGAATTTGATGGCACAAATTGGGTTCCAGTTGCTAACGCTGGTGGAGGTGGTGCATCGTCTTGGATTGATTTAACTGATACTGATCCTACAACCTTTGCAGATCAAAAAGGAAAATCTGTAGTTGTTAATCAAACTGAAGATGGATTAGAATTTGGTACACAAGGTAATATTGTTTATCAAGATGAAGTTAGTTTCAGAGCAAGTGTTACAACCACAACAACATCATTACCAGCTTTAACTAATACTATTATTCTATGGGATACTGAAGAATATGATAATGGTGATAATTTTGATACAAGTACAAATAGATTTACTGCACCTGTTGATGGAAGATATGTTTTTTCTGCACAGGTAATGATTGATACACCTGTGACATCAGACACAAGATATGAAATAAGTATCCTTGTTAATGGTGCTGGAGGTGTTACTAATATAGATTATTCATCAATCGCTGGTTTTGAAACAATGGCTGTGTCTACAGAAATTGAATTGACTGCTAACGATTATGTAGAAATAAAAGTACATAATAAACACGCAACAAACGATGAACAGGTATATAATAGTGTGGCATCTGAAAGATATACATTTTGGACAGGTCATTTAATATCTCCTTCTGTTACTGTCGCGCCTAATGGTATTCAACATGCATTTAGTGTTCATAATTCCGGTGGTACTCAAACAGATACAACAAACGGTGTTTGGACATCTGTAGATTGGACAACTATAAAATATGAAAAGAATGTATCATTCGATT
>WSZW01000152.1 GCA_013139905.1 archaeon | reverse complement strand
ATCCATACTTCTTTGCGACATCTTCAAAAAATAAAGCATGTTTTTCTTCTTTTATGTAAATCGCGGTTTCATTTTCTTTTAACCCAAGAGCAGATTCCATTTCCTGAACTCTTTTTAAATACGGATCAATCACTTTTGTATATCGCCAATCATCCCATTTTCCATCTCTCCAATAATCAGATTTTTTTGGATAAATATCATAGAATTTTCTTTGTTCTTCAACAAAATTTTCCGGATTCATAAATGTTGTCCAATCTTCTTCTTTTATTTTAGTACCAAGAGCCAAATTACCTTCACATAATTGACCTTTTGGCTCTCCAAAAAACGAAATTAATTTCAAAACAATATCATTAATTATATTAAGATTGTATCTTGCATTTTCAAGATTATCGTTCCCTTCACGATCAAAAGGTAAAACATATTCAGAATGAATCTGCATACTAAGCCGAGGAGTTGTATTAATACTAATATCTGCTACAAAAGATACTTCTTCGATTTCACCACTATAATTTTTCAATTTAAAAATTGGGCTAAATAAATAACCCCTATTTTTCATTATTTTTTCTTTATTGACTTTATCACATTCTTCTATGATATCGTAATCTATGTTTTTTTTAATTGAAGAAAGGCTAAAATAAGGACATTTTATTTCTTTAATATAACCATTTTCATAAAATAGATCAAATATTTCTGAAATTTTTTCTTCTGCTATTTTTTGCAGTTTTTCATCTTTTTCTCCAAATTTATTCCATTCTAAACTTATTGAAAAAATATAATTTTCACTCATACAATCACCCGATTATTTCTCCATTTTTAATTACATACTTTGTTAATTTCCCACCATTTCCGTTTCTTATAAATACATAATATATTTCATCCCATAAAAAAACATTTTCGTGTAACGTATTTGCTGCTTTTAAAATAGATTCTTTTATTTGTATTTCTGTTGCAGAACTTTCTAAAATATCAATAACAACTGTTTTTTTTCTACTAATATATTCAGAAGAAACAGTCGAAAATTTTTGTGTTATTTTATCAGATATTTTAAACCCTAGATTATCAACAGTAGTAAATGTTTCCTTAAATGTATGATCTAATGCAACATTGTTTGTCAAAATATCCACATTTCCTGCGCCACCTATAGATTTATCTTTATTCTTCGCTCCAAAATCTTTTACTATTCTCTTCAGACCGTCTTCAGATTCAATATTTTTTAATGATTCTAAAGAATCTTTACTTGCAATCGAATTATATAATTTTGATTCTTCAGATGTAAGTTCTCTACCAAATAAACTATTTACATCATCAATTGCAGTATCTTGTGTTTTAATCAAATTTTTAATATCCTCTTTAGACCATTTAGTTGTCATACCATCATATAATTCTGCAGTTCTTTTTGGTGTATACGCCCCACCAACTTTAAAACGTCCATCAGCCAATTGATTATCAATAAAATTTATATCACCGACATCATCAGCCATTTTTCCCAAACCCCGTACTTCAGCCTCAGTCCATTCAGCCAGTGCTTTCTTTCCAATTTTTGAATTTGAAAGTTTGGCTATAACATCATCACTAAATCCAAAAACATTCTTAAGCCGTCCAACTCGTTCAGCCACAGCTTCAGCCCCTAAAGTCGTAGGCTTCAAAAATGCATCAACCCTTTCAGTTGTCTTCGCTAAAGCCTCACCCGGCAACTGCATCGTTTTAACTAATAAAGCATAACCATCCTGCGCCATATCAGTTCCAGTATCTAAAAATTTCACACCAAGTTCTGATTTTTTCATCGCAGATGCAATTTCATAACCATATTTCGTCATTATCCGTGTTCCTTTTTGAAGCACACGCAATACTTTGACAGAAACTTGAGTTACACGCGTTCCTGCTTTAAATTGTTTAAATGCCCCCCCGACACCAGTTAATATAACACCTGTTTGTTCCAAAATATAACCAGTAAAATATCCCCTATAAAATCCTATTTGATATGAAGCAAAATCTTCTCTATCAATTATATCTTTTCCATATGTATCTTTTCCAGTCTGAAAAATCGAAAGTATCCATTCATGAAAAGAGTCCCCTAAAATATCAAAAAAACTATAAAAACCTTCTACACCACCAGCTACTGAAGGCAAACTAAAAGAATCCCATAAATCTTTTATTTCTTCCCAAACACCACCAATATCTCTTGATTTTTCAATAACAAGTACTGCTCCTTGCAGTACTGCATCAGCAACATCATAAACAAACACCGCATCATCCCTTAACCCATAACCCAAGCCATATGCTGTACCGATTAATTTTCCTTTACAATAAGATGGAATATAAAATATACTTGTTTTACCTGTTGTTGTATTTGTAAATATAAAGAAAATACCTTTATCAGTATCAACACTCTCAAAGTTATCTGTTTTTTCAAATACATCTTTGAATGTTATTGTTTCATCTCTAATTTGAATATCATCAATATCAAGTATATTTATTAATTTAGACTGTAATGTATTATATGAATTTTCATTATAACTAGAACTTAAATATTGAGTATCAATAGATATTATTTTCTCTTTAATTAATACGTTTTGTTCTTCAGTTGGAATAAAAATAACTAGAGGTAATGCTAATACACACCCTACTGGCTTTGCATCAACAACATTATATAATATATCAGTATTATAACTATCAAAATTATTTGTAACATCATAAGGATCAGTTCCCATCAATATTTCATCGTCATCAGTGTATCCATCATCATCAGAATCTTTAGTACAAAGACAATCTATATCAATATTAGAAATTTGCCCATTATAATTTATTTCCGTAGTTTTTGTAGCACATAAATCCATTGTTTCAGGACAATATGCCTTTATTGAATGACTTCCACTATTCGCAGAAAAATCAAGTTTACCAAACGAATTTGTAGTACCAATATATTTTGTTGAATCATAAATTGGCGTATTAGGCAATGGCGTCATTAATGTATTTGCTTTTTTCACAAAAACACTTATTTTACCCGAATAATCCGTAGAACATATTGTAATTTTTTGATTTACAGAATTATAATTTGAATTAGTTGCAGATACAATAAAATCATAACAACCAGTACTTTTTATTTGACCATTATAGATATATTGTGACGTATAAGTTGGCAAAGTCGTAGTAAACAAATAAGGGTCATATATAGCGGTTTGCGCATTTACAAAATTGCCATTTATATCTTTTATATTTGCCGTAAGTATTAATGAATCAAAAAGATAATATGCAGATTTATCCAAATAAAGATCAACATATAAATTTGGTTTTTCAACAGCACAAATAAATGTAAGATAATCATCATCATTGTCCCAATTAATATATGTGCTTTTGGTTCCGCAAAGAATGCCGTCAGGATAGTTTACAGTTACATCCGTATATACATCACAGGAATTTAAGTACACATCAGACCGTTTTTTTCCATAAGAATCTGTTGTACCGTCGTATCCGGAATCAGAATATATCTTATATCCCGTAAGTGGATTTGCGTATTGATCATTAACCGTTGTATATATAATCCCATGACAACTTGGACAATCCGTTGAACAAGAACTATAAGTTTCACCAACATCACACTCATTATTCCCGCAACAGGATTGTAACCCACCCGTTAAAGAACAATCAGGATCAGTTCCAAAACATGCAGAAGAAGAACAAACACCATCACAAATTGTACTACAAGCAGAACAAGGAAAACTACCATCATAATTATCACCAAAACAATATTTACCAATACCACAATTACCAGATAGACTATATGTATATTCACAACCACCATCACAAGCAGTTGATACTTCATATATGTTATATGTTTTTTCATCCAAAGAACATTCTATAAAATTAGTATAACTACAGGTTGGAGAATAATCACAACACGCATTAGGTATTACATTTCCATTTAAATCACAATCAGGATCAGTTCCAAAACATGCAGAAGAAGAACAAACACCATCACAAATTGTACTACAACTAAAACAATATGCATCGCCATATAAATTATCTATACAACCATAAGCACAAGAAGAAACACCAGTCCATTCCGTACATCCATCACTATCAGAATCATAACAATTTTCTACAGTATTACCATTACATCTAGAATCTCCAGAAATACATTCATTAGTACAAGGTAAATCTTTACAATATGTTCGTACTTTATTATCTGCAATAACACATTCTTGATTTGAACCACAATCACTATTTTTCGTACAACCAATATCTAAATTAATGATTGATTTCATATATGTACGAGAAATTGTATTTCCATTAAAATCTTTTGTATTTACTGAAGCATAAGCCTTTACTTCATATGTACCAGTAGATGAAACAGCACATGTTTCAGATCCACTATGACGAGAACAATAACCAAAACAAGGATCAGAAGTTATTCCTTGATTAACTCCATTACAATAAAGCGACATATAATATACATTACAATTAAACCAACCAATACTACAAAAATCACCAGCTAAATCCATAGCCCCTGCAGCATAATTAATATCTATCGTTGTTAAACTTGTAAGCTCTGCAGCCACACCAACAGTTCCAACAGCATCTTGTTGTTCTTGAGTATAAACATTTTTATCACCAAGTACATTATATTGACTTGCACCAGTAGATTTCCATATTACAGTATAAGCACAATAAGGATTCCCAGAATGATCATCCCAATTACAATAAACTGGTGTAACTGCTTCTGTAGATTCAATAAAAAAACCAAACGAAATAAAAAACAATAAACAAACAAAAAACGAAGCCATAAAAATAGGCTTCATCTTCATTAACAAACGCCCCCAGTAATAATGCAATTGCAATTACATACTGTGATATTGCTTAAAAATAAAGAATTAATAATAGATAAAGAACCAACATGCTTATTTATGTTTTTTATAATTTTATCCATAAGATACACCGATAAATTCTACCGTCATATCTCCCTTGAGCAATTATATTGCTAGAAAAACTTATAAATCTATGTGGGTTTTATTCAATTTTTCACACATTAATTCAATAAAAATACATAAAAATTTAACGCTTATTAATGTTTTAAACACAAAAAAAGAAAAAATAGGGCGTTTTAACGCCCCAATATAATTAACAACTACCCGTAGTTGCAATTGATGCAGCTTCAGATTCTTCAATTGTTTGACCACAAATTTCCGGAGCATCATTAAAACTATCACATATAAGTGTTTTTAATTTCTCTGAAGACCATCTATAATCCGACATTGAAAGTTTTGCACCATTTAATAAAAGTGCTTCCGATCCTTGAATACCATTTTCATCAGCTATTGCTTTTTCAGCAGCAAGTAATGTTAATGCATCCTCGGAAAAACAAGTCTCAATTGTTGCCACATCTACACCTACAGATTCTGCCGCAGATTTCCAACATGTATCAAGGTTTGCTTTATTACAATTTTCAGCAATATCTAAAACATAATCCCAGTATTTATCTGGATTATTTTCCCAAACGCACATTTGTCGTACATCCTCTTCAACTTCATATAAACCATGCATTGAACAAAAATCACCAATACAATATACATCTTCTTGACCTTTATAGTAATCTGTACCATAAATAACCCATCTAGGTATAATATTTGCAACATCTGAAAGTATATTTACTACCGGTGCAGTTAATTTATTTGCAAGTTGTCCGTAAGGACAAAAAGACATCGTATAAACCTCAAGAGTTGGTTTATCTGCTTTTATATATTCTGTTGGTGCAGCGGTTGCCTGTGGTTGTGCAGCGATAGCTTCACCTTCAACAATCTCCATTCCTTGAGGGAATAATGTTTTACCATCAAGAGTCATATAAGAAACCATTTTTTGATCTTGACCATTTGCAGAAATAGTAATATTTAATTCATATAAACCATTTATTTCAGAAATAGTATCTACCACTACTGAAAGTCCAGGTTGTATTGTTGGAATAAAATTTTCCACTAACTCTTTTGCTTCTGTTTCACCCAATACATTTGAATCGTTATTACCCGTATATGGCATCACAATAACTGCGATAAAAAGAACTGCAAGTATACCCGTCATAATTTTCCACGGCATAGTATTATCAACTTTGTTTGTTTTTTTTATTTTCTTTTCTTGTTTTTTTTCTACTGTTTTTACCTGTTTTTTCACATTAGGTTTAATTTTAACAGTTGACTTTTTTATTGTTTTTTTGGTTTTAGATACCATAATTTAACCTCCATATTAACATTCATAGTTTTAACATTTATCGTTTTTTAAACATATATCACAACCGGATAATGCAGGAACAGCTCGTATATGAAGCTTACATAAAAGACCTTCTTGTCTTATAAGCTTACAAAGATCACACATAATCTGAGATTCAAACGGACTTTTAAGCGTTGTAAGTTTTCTTGTAGCATCCCTTAAAGCAATATTTACAGTTTCATTTTCAGTCAATATTTTTACTTTAGTTCCTCTAAATTCTTTTTTATACTGGGAAATCGCGGGTTGTGTCATACCCATAAGTCTTGCAGCATCACTTTGAGTATAATTTAACGTTTCCGTAAGTTCTTTTGCAATAATAGCACGAACTGCAGGAAAAACATCACACACCATAATTTCACAAAAAGGTTTCATAAATATCATTCAATGTTAAATTTTATATTATTAATATTAACAACCGGTCAGTTTTGAAAGTGTGGAAAATGATTGTGCACCCTCCAAATGTTGTTCACCAATAATCCCTGTAGGATACCCGCGAACACCTGCATTTTCACATTCAATTGTTTCTTCAGTACAGTCTACATAATTTATAAATTGAACTACATCCCCGAAAAGTTCTTTTTGACTTTGACAATGAGAACACCAATACGCACCATACATAGTTGCATTATTTTCAGATAAGCATTTTGCAAACTTTATTTTATCACTCGAAACAATACTATTTCCCGTAACACAACCGCTTACAACTATCATAAACAAAAATAAAACCAAATCTTTAATTTTCATAATAACTATCCTTTGCTTGTTTGGTTTCTGCATTAGAATTTAAATAATTCTCAATATCTTCTTTTTTAGCCGGTTTTTGAGTATTTTTCCAAAATAACCATGAAAATAAACCAACCAAAGGAACAATTATCATTGAATTTAGCGTAGATAAAAATGCAAATAATGTAATTGCAATAAGTAATGGATACATAGTTTCTAATAAATCAAGCATAGTAACTACCGTACTTAATTTCTCAGTCGTATTAAAATCAGATGGTTTTTCAAGCTGCGCATCAATCGCTTCTTTTGATTTACTATCAAACTCATCCAAATCATTTTGAAAAGCATCAATACAAGTTTTTCGTTCTGCTTCAGTCAAATCTCCAGTAGTTTCAAGAGTTGAAACATATGTATCTTTAAGCGCATCTATATATGCATACGACGCATCACGTTGCTGTTCTTTTATTGCCATATCAATATCAGTCAAATTTTCCCGACTTAACCCAGTCGTTGTTTGAAGTAAATTATCAGTAGTATTTCGTGCATAACTCGTATCAGAATCAAGTTGTATGTATACAGTAACTGCCAAAAGAATTGCCACTAACAAAAGCATCTTAGATGCGCCGTGCGTACTTATTTTATACGCACTTAATTTTTTGTATTCTTCTTTTTCATTTTTTATCGAATAACTAATAATAATAGTTCCAATAATCAAAGATAAACCCAAAAATATCATCATCAAAGACAATTTTGCAAAAACAAAAATTGCAAGCGCACCAACAAACGGAACAATAAGCAATTTAAAATCAATACTTTTACTCTTCAAAACATAAACCGATTGTAGTGAAATTGACAGTGCAAAAAAAACAAGAGAAATAAATAAATACACAAAATTTACCTCAGTAAATATATCTAAAGATATATTCATCGGCATCAAAATATGATTTTTTGTTATTCCGGATAATGAAAAAACTATTATCGATACAAGTAATGCAATTGTACTGGTTACTATATAATTTGTTTTTTCTGAAATTAAGACCACCTATTTTTTTTATGAAAATCATATTTTTCCGGAGCGTTTGCTTCTTTTTCTTTCTGTTTTTTGTAATCATCAATAAGTTCATTTAATCTATTTTTTACATTTACCAAAAATGATACATCTTCTGTTTTTTTTGTTGCCCCAACATAAGGAATAGACGCAGATACATGTTTTTTACCCGGAACATAACCGGGAGCCGGAACCCATAAATAATAAATAATTCCCGCAAATAGAACAATTAAAATTAACACAGACACAACCATAGTATTCTTAGTTTTTGTAGATGCCACAATAATTTGACTATCTGCCATCAAAGATTTTACTTGAGTAAGTAATGTAGTTATTTCTTTTTCCTGATTATAAGCAGTTAGATAATCCCCTTTAGATATTGCATCCATTGCCAATGCATGTAAATTTTCAATAGTATTTAATTTTGCATTTGCAAGTGTTGTATCACCATTATTTAATTTACGCATCAAATTATCTAATTCTTCTTTCGCCGCAATTATTTCAACACTTAAATTTTCTAAAGATTTATTTATTATTATTTTTTCCTTGTCACCGGGCAATACTTGAATATTCATCGTTTCATTATAAATTTTCTCGGAACTTGAAACATTTATAACAAATGAATAAATCGTTATTTCAGCTGTTTCCGGAACCGTTATAGTTACATTTGTTTGTATTTCACCATCAATTTCAAGATTTTCAGTAATATTTGTAAGTGTATACCAATTTGTCCAATTAACTGTTATAGGGCGAACAAATACGACAGATAAATTCGTCAAATTTTTATAACCCGTATTTTTTATTTTAATATCAAAATTATCTGATTTACCTTGTTCAATAGATATTGTTTTTGGATATTCGCTCAATGATATTTTATAAGCACTAATACAAACATGATCTAAAATAATACCATCATCACAAGAAATCGGTTTACACACATTAGATGAACTACAATAATCCCCGGAAGAACAATCCGAATTATCATCACAGGTTTCATCATTATCAGATGAAGACGTATCACTGCTGCTGCTAGAATCAGAATCACTCGATGTAGTTGTTGCATTAGTAAAAACTTCAAATGAATCGGAACCGGATGATGGATCATCAGAGGTTACATTAGAAAATGTACGACCATAATAATTACAATTTGCAAGCGTTCCATCAAAAATATAAATCCAATCATCAGCCACAAAATTAACATCCGTTGCATGACCTATATCCGATGTATATTCAAATTCATGTGAAAATTTATGATTTATAGCCGTAATATTTGTAAACGTTATTGTTGCATTTCGCTCATAACTGCCTTTTTTCACTTTAACATTAACACTGCCGGAAGTACAAGCAGTTCTATTTGAAAAATAAATCTCTCCCGCAATAGTTATATCCTGACCTACTTTTGGACTTTCAGGAGTTATGTTTATATCTTCATAATATATCCAAGCAGACCGATAAGTTCCAAAATGTGTCGCATCCATAGCTCCGGTCTGATTTACTACTTTCGCAGATACCGATGTATTAAGCGGACTTCTTGCAGTTACCGTGTACGAATGCGTTGTTGTTTTTGGTGCCGGAAATGTAAATGTCACAACACCATTAGCATCTGTTTGTTTAGTTCCTGCATAATCTCCCGAAACAGTTACAGCTCCAAGATATACTTTATTATCATCAGCATCCAAAACAGTAACCGTCATAGTTACATTTTCCTTATTATATTCATAAATATTATTACTGCCACCAGTCACAACAACAGTAGTTTTATTAGCATAATTTGAAATGTAAATTTCCTGTTTATATGTAGCCGTATTATTATTATCATCTATTGCAATAATTGTAAGATTGTGCGTTCCTAAAGTCACACTAGACCAATTAAAATCTACGGAAAACCCACTAACACCAAATGTTGTAGAATTATCCTGTCCAATTCCCTCAATTGTCGCATTTACATTCCCTGTAATATTATTACCATTCAAATCCCGTAAAAAACCGGAAAATTGTACATCATCAACTTCCATAAAATACCAATCAGTTCCATCTGTATGTTTTTTTGGCGCAATGTTTACTGTATTTGTTACATTACCAACATAAAATTCAAGTTGATCAGTTACATCAAAATAAGTATTATTATTATATATTCCTTTTTTAGTCGTATTATCAACAGCATTTATTTCAATACGATATTGACCGGAAGTTGCATTTGATGGAACATCCCATACTCTTTGAAAAATAAAAGAATTTGTTTTATTGATGTCCACATCAAAAGTTATATTTTGCCATGAAATATTTCCAGTAGGATCATATAATGTAATGTTTATATCAGAAAAACTATTATTTTGTAAAGTAGTAGATATATTTGCATCATACGTTAATATATCCCCTCTATCAGTAATATTTCCAATAGAATTTATTACCGTTGTATTTGCATAAACCGCAGTTGTATAAATTAAATCATAATTAGTTGTTGACGCACCCAATGATGAAATCGTGAAATTTGCAAATTGTTTAGTATTATTCATCGTAAGATTACAAACACCCACATTAGAACCGGTAACAGTACAACCGGTCGTTACATTTAAAGGTACCTCATAAATAATTGTAACATTAGGAACAGCCCACGTAGTTGGATTCTCTATAGATACATTTAC
>WSZW01000075.1 GCA_013139905.1 archaeon | reverse complement strand
ATGATTTTCAACATCAAACCTAAAAATTACAGTACCATACCCTAAATCTTTTAGAATATAAACTAATAATTCTGACTTTTCTGAACAAACACCTTTATTCGTGTATATTACTTCATAAGGATATTTTCCATTAATAATTCCGGTATTAAGCCCATCAAAATCATAAGGTATGTTTTGGACTAAACTAATGGCTATTCTTGCACGATTATTATTTTTTGATGTTTTCTCTTTTATTTGACGTATAAACGATTCAAGAAAAATTCTTTGTTTCTCATTATTCAAGTCTCTAAGTATAAAATCTTTATCTGTTGGTGGAGTATAAGTATAACTAATCTCACGAGGTAAACTTTTTAAATAATCGTTTAAACCACCATAGACCGTTAAATTTATATATTGTCGTTTATTGTCGAAAAAATAAAATAATTTTCTCTCTTTTGGATCCTGATATAAATCCATTTTTTCAGCATTAAATAAACTATATTGAGTACTAGAAGCGCCATCAAAAATAGCGGTTAAATTAAAAGGTGTCAATAATTCAAAATCTATATCGTTATATTTTTCTAATAATGGATCAAAAAATGTTTCTTTAGTTCCATAAGCATTCAAAATCAATAAAAAAAATAAAATCATAATACTATATTTTACCCAATTTCCTTGATATCTAAATATATATTTAAAATGTTTTATTAATCGCATCCCAGTTTTTACAACATAAAACGTGGTCAATAAATATAATAACGAACCCACCCGTAGAAAAACTATCGTTATTTCATTTAATTTTTCTAAATTAGAATATATTATTGAAGAAGAAAATAACAATAATACTAACCAAAAAAAAGTTATTAAAATATTATGCACGTCAATATATCTATTTCGATGCATCATAAATACCCATCGTTTAATTTTAGAATCTATTGTTTTGCTTAAAGATTTCATTTTATAAAAATATGTTAATTTTTCTATTGGAATATCAGAATCTTTTTTGTTCTCAGAAATTTTTTCTTTTTTATAATTACCAGATTTTTTGTGTTTTTTATTGTGTGGTGTTAATAATTTTATTGATTCTGTTTTTTTGAGTTGTGGTTTCTGAACCAGATTTTCAAAAATATTTCCATTTTTTAAACCTTGACAGTTATGATTTTCGGGCAATCTGCAATCAGAACAAAAGTTATTTTTACAATACTTACAATTAAACGGCAACCAACCCGTTTCTTTTCCACATTTATCGCAAACAGCCATAATTTAAATAGTATACCGTTAATTTATATAATTTACCTAAAATTAGTCCCTTTTTGCATTATTCATACAAAATATAGCTATAAAATAACAAAGTCGTCTAATGAGATTTAAACTTTCCGCCCCGAAAAATACAAACGTTTATATATTACAATATGTAATAATACTATTACTATAAGTAATACTACTATTATTAAAGGTAATAATTATGAACAGTGAAATAAAAATACTGATGCTTTTGCTTCAAAACAAAAATGAGCAGTTTACGATTAAAAAAATTTCTGAACGTGCGAACATTAACTACAAAATAGCTTATGAAAAGATTATTCTACTCCAAAAAGAAGGATTAATTAACGTTAAAGTGTTTGGTAATTCAAAACTATGCGAATTTAGCGGACTTTTCAATGAAAAAGTTTTTGAAACTGAATATTTAAGACGAAAAGAACTTTTCAAAAATAAAGATTTTCTAATAATCCATAATAGACTTTCAGAAATTAATTTTTCATTTGTTGCGCTTTTATTCGGATCTTATGCAAAAGGTGTGGCAACAAAACACTCAGATATAGATATACTTGCAATTGGCGAAAATGAAAAAGAAATACGGACAACCCTAAATTTATTACCGGATAAAATTCATTTAACGGTTATTAGTTATCAGCAATTTACAAAAATGGCAAAAAGCAAAGAATTCAGTGTTGTTGGAGAAGCGATTAAAAATAATATTATTTTGATAGGTATAGAAGAATATTATAGGTTGTTAAATAATGCTAGATGAAAAAAGAATCAAAGAAGCAGAATTGAATGTAATTCGCTATATGGACGAAGGACTGCTTAAAAAAACAGATACAGACATTCAAATAATGAAAGTACTGCTTAAAAACGCCAAAGAAAGTCTGCGCGTTTCAGAAGAAATACATCAACAAAACATATCGGCTTTATGGGTTATTGTATGCTCTTATTATTCAATGTATTACTATGCAAATGCGGCGTTATTGAAATTCAAATATAAAGTAGGCGACAAAATAGTCCACAAAGTAACTTCTGATGCACTAATTGTCTATATACGGTCAAAATTAAAAAAATCATTGATAGAAGACTACGAAACAACAAAAGATGAAGCATTAAACATTGCAGGAATAAAAGCAGATTCATTAATAGAATCATTTGATTTTGAACGAAAAAAACGCGGATTTATTCAATATGAGACAATAGATTTTGAAAAACAATCAAAAGCTAAAACTTCTCTTTTAAGAGCAAAGGAATTTGCAAAAGAAATGGAAAAACTGTTGATTGAGTGATTTTTAATAGAACTAATCAATACCATGACGGTGGTGTGATTGCACCAATAATATGGTATTGTTTGATTTTACGCATAAAACCCACAGAAGAAAACGTTAAAAACGCCAAATTCTTTTTTAAGCATATGTTTAATTTGTGCCATTGAACGCAAGACGTTTTTTAAAGTAGAATAATGGAGCTCTGGGCGAGATTAGAAAATTGTTTCTTGCACATAAATATAAAAATGTTTTGCCACCAATAAATTGTGATTATGATGAATTATACAATAAATGATATACTTAATATGAATGGAAGCGAATTTCTAAATGGAGAGCCAGGAATTGTTAAAGTTTATGCGCCGGAAAGATTGAGCAGTATATTGTATCACGACGGCAATCCCAATAGCATCAATAAAAGTATTGATTCTTTTTTGGCAGAGAAAAATAAATATATTTTAGAGCTTCCTGATTGGGTAATACTCCACAAATCAGAAGATAACAAATACACATTAAAACATATTGTAATTAATAATATGATAATCCAGCCAGGAGATTTGACATGGAAGAATGTTGAATCGGTATTGGTTGGGTTCGTTTTTCTAGAAGATAACTACAAAGAACTTGCTGAAGAATATAATATGCGTTGTAATTAATCGGAGCCCTGGGCGAGATTTGAATCGTCAGTAATTATAAATATATTTAATTGCCAGTAAAGTTTGATTGTTATGGAGTATACTATAGATCAGATACTTGAGATGAAAGGAAGCGAATTTTTAACAAAAGATATGAGGGGAACGGTTCTTGTTTATGCTCCAAATCACATAAAAA
>WSZW01000173.1 GCA_013139905.1 archaeon | reverse complement strand
TCTTCTTCAGATTTATAACCCCTAACACCGGAATCAGGAACTCCTAATTCATCTTCCTGACCACCCCAGTATCTTCGAGATTCAGTAATATATGTTCTAAAAAAATAAGACCTTCCAAAACCACGATTTAATGACGCTCTATTAATTATAATAGCATCTTCTATATTATATCCATAAAATGGCATAAGTGCAACAACTAAATTTTGTCCTGCCGGGTGTGATTTTAAACCCGAAGAAACAACACTGGATGTTTGTGCCATTGGAACTTGAGGATAATCAAGAAGTTGACCGGTTGTATCATCTCTTAAATGATAATTTTGATACGGAATACCCGTAGCTTGTACAACCATACGTGCACCGTAATTTAATCTATCACCACGATTTTTTTCCGGATACGGCAATAAAGATGCAGTCACACCTAAAATAAGTAAAGAATCAAACTCAACATGCGTATGATCTTTTGTAATTGATTTTTCATCAATAGCAACATACGCATTTTCTTCTTCTTCAGCATCAAGATATTCAATTATATGTTTATCAACAATATCTTTCCATTTAAGTTCTTTTTTCTCAATTTTATCAATATGTTCTTTTGTAAGTTTAGATTTACCATTCTCAACAACAACTAAAGGACGTCTTGCCCGACCACTGCTAAGATTAACAATAATTTCATCTCGCTCTTCAATATAAGCTATGTTTGTACGATTTGGAAGTATACCTTTTCGTCTTTTTTGAATTAGTTCTTCTCTAAGAGCCACTAAATTATCATGCACTCCAACAAATTTACCGTCAATATATATTCTACCCATAATCAGTCACCATTATTTATTCATCAAGAACAACGCCCATACCCTTAAGCGCCGTTATTACCTTCGTCTCGTCTGCTTCACTGGAAGCCGTTGTTACTTGCGTACCTAATGCAAGGAAATTCCTAAGACCAATATTTTGACCTTCCGGAGTTCTTACAGCACAAAGCCGTCCCCATTGAGTTGCATGAAGTTCTCTCGCCTCAAAATGTTCCTGAGTTGCAGAAAGTGGAGATACAACACTTCTTAAATGACCCAAAGTTCTGGTAAAATTACTTCGCTCTAATCTCTGAGAAATACCGGTTTTACCGCCAACCCAATTTCCCGTTGCCATTGCGCGCATAATCTGTGTAGTCAAAACATCAGACACAACAACGCTTTGAAGTTTCAATAGTTTTCTTCCTCGCTTCATCATCTTTTGATAATTATACTGTAATCTTGCAACAAGTCCCCAACGACCCATAATAATTGATCTGAATAAACCATCAAGAAGATCCCCTGACATCTTAAGTCTTTTATTAGAATAATGATCCAAATCATCAGCTTTAATTTTACCTTTTTGAAGTTTAATCAAATTATTTGTAACAATACCTAAAAATTTAGCTTTCTTAATTCTATCTTCAGGAGTTTTCCCAAGATGAATAAGAAGATAATTATCAATTATATGTAATACGCGTTCAGTTATTTGTTCTTGCTGTCGTATTTTCATCTTTTTTCCAATATATTCCAATGCTTCATCCTTATTATTTATCGAAGTTTCATAAAGATTAATAAAAACATCTTCCATTTCGTCTTCTTTGTCAGTTATTGCATCTAAAACTTCCTTATCAGATTCAAGACCTAAAGCCTTCATAAGAACCACAACAGGAACCGGATTGGTAGCTAAACTTGCAAAACCTATTTCAAGCATACTTTCAGGAGTTCTCTCAAATATGTGTCTTTGAGTATAACCGCCTCTAGATGCATCAAATCGCGCAGTTACTTTATCTGCATCTTTTTGAAGTATTAATTTATTAGATGCAATTTCTTCAGAAAGTATTAGAACACGTTCAGTTCCATTAACAATAAAATAACCACCTGCATCATTAAAATCTTCACCAGAAGCAATACGTTCTTCCTTAGTCATTCTTGATGTTTTACATAAAACAGAACTAACCATGATTGGTATTTCGCCAATTTCTACTTCTTCAGCATTATGTTCTCGATTCTCAAAAACAGGAGTCATTTCAATAAATAATGGTGATGCATAAGTAAGATTTCTTAATCTTGCTTCTTGAGGTGTAATTTCTCTTACAGAACCATCCGCCTCACGAACTTGCGGACTTCCAAGAGATATTTTGCCAAGTTTAATATATAATTCTTCACCTGTTGGAAGTTCAATTGTAATTTTACCAATATCATTAACTGTTTCTTGAAGCTTTCTTTGCACAAAATCATTATATGATTCTATTTGATGTGCAACAAACGCGCCATTATCCAACATTTCTTCTAAAAAACTCTTTACAACATCCATTTATTCACCCACACATAATTTAGATTACTGGATATAATTATATAATATAATTATTTATTTTTTATTTTATCGGTGGTGATACAACCAACCTATAATAATCCGTCTGTCCTGCAGTTTGACTGCTTCTAACAATTTTAATAACATCGCCAACTTTAGCACCAAGAACATCCACAATAGGATCATTATCATACATTCTAGGTAATTGGTTTTTAATTATATTCAATTGCGTGCATATTTTCTTCGTATCTGCCTCACTTAGAATTTCTTGATGAGGTACGAGTTCATGCTTCATTATATTATTTTCTTCTTTCACTTTATTGACACCCGCTTTGGATTCGATTATATGGTTTTATTTTTCTTAAAGTATATTTCATGCACAAACATGGAAAGTATACCACACATAAAAACCAGTTTAAATATGTTTTTATTTCAAACTTTTTTTTAAAATATTTGTGGCGAGCCCGAAGGGATTTGAACCCTCGACACCCGGGTATCTTCTACAGATCAGGAAGATAAACCGTGTCTGGTTAAAAGCTTCACCCTCGTATTAAGAGCCCGGTGCTCTAGCCAGACTGAGCTACGGGCCCACCATATACACCCGATATTTATGTTAATTTATTATTTATTTATTGCAAATCAACATAATTATTTTTTGTTTTTTTTTCTACTTTTTAAGAGCACAATAATATACCACAATTAGTTTTATAAAGCTATATATTTATGCACGTATAAAATTATTTTTTCGTTTCATTGGCGCCCTAGCCGGGAATTGAACCCGGGTCCAGAGAGTGACAGTCTCTGATGATAACCAGCTACACCACCAGGGCATATGCCTCGTGTATATATACACCATATAAATACATACTTAAGGGTAAGTTAAAAAAATCATTTTTAAAAATTATATAAATTCAACAAACACCATATATTATGTAAATATAAATAGCACCTGGCAACGTCATGAAGTTCCCGCCCAAAGGCAGTACAATTCAAATCGCTGGAAAGCTTAACTTCCGAGTTCGAGATGGGTTCGGGTGTGACCTCTCCGCTATGATCGCCAGATTAACTAAAATAGCACCCTAAGCTTTATAAGCTTTACGCTTTTTTAAAAAATAACTAAACGCCGACCAACAAAAACAACACATTCCCAACTAACCACATCATCAAAAGCGTCAAGAAAAACGTTGGCGCATACCTAATTCCTTCTTTAATCCAAAATTTCTTTTTCGGATGTTCTAAAACAATTTTTGCAATATCTTTTTTTCCAAGGCCAATAAATAGATTGCTAAAATAAGTCTTCCCTTTCACACTAACATCTTGCGCCAATACATCACCCTCAGCCAAATCACTAGATTTAACCAAAACCCGAAATGCAAAATAATCCACCACATGCGCGAACCGATAGAAAAAATAAACAACAACCATAAACGGAATAAAAAACAATATTTGATTATACACATATAAAAACGATAAACCAAATCGCCAGGAAAATAATGAAAGCACAATTGTAATCGCACTTAATATATACAATGAAATTTTAAAAAAAGAAAAAACGTTTTTCTTCAGATCCGAAAAATACTCAGCAAAAAACCCTTTTGTTCTAAATGAAATCACAAACGCATAAATAAGAGAATAAATACCGCCCACGATAAATGTATTTACAATATAAATCAAAGGATACAACCAAAACACAGACATGCCGATAAAAAAAGACAAAGGATAAGGTATTAAAAAACCAACAGCCGCCAATAATAAAACATCTGCCTCACCCCACTGACCCGTATAGTATAGAATGTACCCAAACACCAAAAACACAAATGCAACAAATATTGGCCACAAAAAATAACTAATTCCAAACAAATACGCAAGATAACCATGAATAAATACACCAACAACACCCA
>WSZW01000180.1 GCA_013139905.1 archaeon | reverse complement strand
ACGCAAGTAAAATAATTAAATAATTCTAAAAAATTAACCCCTACCAGGTCTATCAATATCATAACCTTTAAAACCAGACGCAGTCCCATCTGGCTCCAAAGAATAACGATTACCACCAACCCTAATTGTAGATACCCCACAAGGATCATCACAAGCACGAGAAACAGGTTCTATTTTTCCATCACCAGAACCGACACAATACCGTTCGATTTTATCAACTTCAGCCATTTTACCACCACAACAAAATTAATCTAATAATCATTATTTCGCACAAAAGAATATAAATATTATCCCTCATCAATACTACACATGACGTCTTTAAACATAGCAATAATCGGATACGGAAAAATGGGCAAAGAAATAGAAACCACAGCCCTGGAATCCGGACACACCGTAAAATCCATAATCGATCCCAAATTAGAAAAAAAAGATAACAAATACAACAAAATAGACAAAGAAAGTCTAAAAGACGTTGACGTCTGTATTGATTTTACCATACCAAAAGTAGCATTAAACAACATAAAAAAAATAGCAGAACATAAAAAAAATATCATCATAGGCACAACTGGTTGGTATAACCAACTTGACGAAGCAAAAAAAATCATCGAAAAAAACAACATCGGCCTACTATACGCACCAAATTTCTCAATCGGCGTAAATCTATTCTTCAAAATAATAAAAAATGCATCAAAAGCATTCAACAAATTTGATAATTACGATCCATTTATTCTGGAACTCCACCATAAACAAAAACTCGACAGCCCATCCGGTACAGCAAAAAAACTAGGCGAAATCATAATTAAAAACATAGACAGAAAAACAACAGCACAATACGACAAACTTGACAGAAAAATAAATCCTGAAGAACTGCACATCACAAGCGTTAGAGTAGGTTCAATCCCAGGAACACATAACGTTGGATTCGACAGCCAGGCAGACACCATCGAATTAAAACACACAGCACGTGGCAGAAAAGGATTCGCACAAGGCGCAGTCATCGCCGCAAAATGGATTAACAACAAAAAAGGCATATTTACAATAGATGATATGATGAAAAGCATTATCGGAGGAAATTAATATGAAAAAAACATTTCAAGGATGCTATCCGGCACTAATAACACCAATTAAAGATAATAATAACCCAATCAACAACCCGGTAAATCAAGATGCAATGAACCAACTAATAGACCACGTAATAAAAGGTGGCGTTGACGGCATACTAATTTCCGGATGCACAGGACATTCATGCACACTTACGTGGGAAGAACAAATAAATCTCATGAAAAATTCAATAGAACACGTTTCAAACAAAGTCCCAATAATCGCAGGCGACGGATCAAACTGCACACGAGAAGCAATTGATGCAGCAAAAAAAATAGAAGACATAGGAATCACAACACACCTACAAATCAGCCCATACCAAAACAAACCAACCCAAGAAGGGCTTTACCAACACTACGCAGCAATCGCAAATAAAATAAATGGAAAAATCATACTCTACAACGTACCCGGACGCACAGGAAAAAACATAGAACCTGAAACCACAATAAGACTCGCAAAAGAATTTTCAAACATAATCGCGATAAAAGAAGCATCAGGAAATATGGAGCAAATAAAAACCATAATTGACAACACAACCGACATACCATTCTCAGTAATATCAGGAGATGACGGACTAACACTAGACATAATAAAATCAGGCGGTACCGGCAGCATTTCAGTTGCAGCAAATGTAGACCCTAAACGAACAAGTGATGTAGTACATCTAGCTTTAGAAAACAAATTCGAAGAAGCAAATACAATAAACAAACAACTACTAGGACTTTACAACACACTTTTCTTAGAAACCAACCCATCCCCGGCACATTACGCACTAAGAAAACTAAATATACCGGTCGGAACCCCAAGATTACCGCTTGTTGACGTAACAGATGAAACAAAAAGAAAAATGGACGAAGTCCTAAAAAACTTAAATCTACTTTAAAGGAGGAAGATTTTTTATGTGGTGGGAAAATAAAGGACATCTTACAATAAAAGACAACGAACTAATTATCGGCGAATTAAAAGCAACAGAAATTGCCAAAGAATTCGACACACCAATTTACGTATACAACAAACAAAGAATTCTTGATAACTTCAACACACTAAAAAATGCATTTGAAAAACACACTAACAATTTTCGCATACATTACGCAATGAAAGCAAACTCCAATCTAACAATACTTAAAATGCTAAGCGAACAAGGCGCATACATAGATGCCGTATCCCCTCTAGAAGCCAAAATTGCAATTCGCGCAGGATTCACAAACGACCACGTAATGTTTACAGGCACAAGCGTTAGTGACGAAGATTTAAAACAACTTTTAGACATGGACGTATTTCTAAACATTGATTCCATATCACAACTAAAACGATTAAGAAAATTAACAGACAAAAAATTAAACATATCAATTAGATGGAACCCCGGAGAAGGCGCAGGACATCATGCAAACACAATCACCGCAGGAAAATACATCAAATTCGGAATCCCGGAACACAAAATTAACGAAGCAATTGAAGAAATCAAAACCGCAGGATTCAATCTCGTAGGCCTCCACCAACACATTGGTTCCGGTTGGCTCGAAGACGACGTACCAATATTTTTAGAATCCGTAGACAAAACAATTACAACCGCAAAAAACATAGAAAACAAACTAGGAAAAAAATTAAAATTCATAGACTTTGGCGGCGGTCCTGGAATCCCGTACAACGAAAATGAAAATCCATTCCCAGTAGAAACATATGCAACAGGCATCTGTCAAAAAATAAAAGAATCAAACATGGATGTTCAAATCGCAATTGAACCCGGACGATTCATCGTAGGCGATGCAGGAATTCTTTTAACCGAAATAAACACAGTAGAAGAAAAAAATATCCCCGTGATTGGAATAAACGCCGGATTCAACACACTTGCAAGACCCGCAATGTATGGTTCACATCATGAAATAGTAATTGCAGACAATGTAGAATCTAAAAACAAAAAAGAATACATGGTAGCAGGAAACCTATGCGAAAGTGGAGACGTATTCACAAAAAACAAAAAAACATTAAGACTACTCCCAACACCAAAAGAAAAAAACATAATCGCAATACTAAATGCAGGAGCATATGGTTTTTCAATGGCATCCACATACAACTCCAGACCACTCCCAAAAGAAATCTTAATTGACAAAAATAACACACAAATAATAAGACGCCAACAAACAATAGAAGATCTCTTACGAGAACAAGAATAAAATATAAAAAACAAGAATAAATAAAAAAATACAAAAAATAAAATTCTATAAAAAACAAAACAAAAAAATACAAGAAAATATCATGAAATTCACAAAAATGCACGGTCTTGGAAACGATTACATCTACGTAAACTGCTTTAAAGAAAAAATAGAAAACCCAAACGAACTATCAATCAAAATAAGCGACCGTCATTTTGGCGTTGGTTCAGACGGTCTGGTTTTAATAGAACCATCAAAAACCCACGATTTTAAAATGCGCATATTCAACCCCGATGGAAGCGAAGCAGAAATGTGCGGAAACGCAACAAGATGCGTTGCAAAATACGTATACGACAACAACATGACAAAAAAAACAGAATTTGAAATCGAAACAAAAGCAGGAACAATAAAACCAAAATTAAATCTAAACCTCGAAAATAATCAAGTAAAAAACATATGTGTCGATATGGGCGAACCAATACTTGAAAGAAACAAAATCCCAATGATAGGACCAAAAGGAAATGTCATAAACGAAAATCTACCAATTAATAATATTAATAATAACACAAACAATGAAAATAACGTAAAAATAACCTGCGTATCCATGGGAAATCCACATTGCATTATTTTTATAGACAACACAAAATTTAACGAATTCGAAACACTCGGAAAAACAATAGAAAATCATAAAACATTCCCAAACAGAACAAATGTTGAATTTGTAGAAATCATAAACAACAACGAAGTAAATATGCGCGTTTGGGAACGTGGTGCCGGAGAAACTCTGGCTTGTGGAACCGGAGCCTGCGCAACCACAGTCGCCTGCATATTAAACAACAAAACAAACAGAAAAATAATCGTACACCTAAAAGGCGGAGATTTAGAAATTAACTGGGATAAAGACACAAACCACGTATTTATGACAGGTCCAGCCGAAAAAATATTTGACGGAACTTGGAAGAACTAATAACCCCCCCCAATCAATCCAAATTCAATAATTCTTTAATAACTTTTGAATCACACAAAGTAATCGTAGTCGTCGCAAATAACGGCATATTTTCATTTTTTAATTTTTCATACACTTTTTTTGGAGTCGTTTGTTCACAAAACACTTTTTGAACAGACAAATCAGAACAAACCATCTTTTGTGCAGAAATAATCGTCTTATCTTTTTTTATTTTTAAAATAAATACAGCATTATATCGCACAAAATCATTTTTTTTTAAAAAACAACCAAACATACCATCATCACATAAATCCCCAGATATTTGTCGAAAAATAATTACCCGACAATAAACATTCTTTTTCAAATTACAATTTTGAGATTTCATATAAAACACATCCACAAATTATATTACATCCCTAAAAAACGAAATAAAAACAAAATATTATTAAATAATAGCATCATTTAATTGAATTTTTCAACATATATAGTTTACACAAAAATAACCATAAAAAATATCAAAAAGAACCATAAAAACACCAAAATAACGCATAAATTATTCACCGCCATACCCACCAAAACAAAGAATTTTAAAAAAAGACAACCGCACAAAACAAAATAAATTTAATTATAACTAAACCAATAATATATAAATAGGAAAAAGAATATTCACATATGATATTCATAACAACATTAATGCTAATGATTACAGCAAATATATTATTAGTTATTTTAAGTGTAGGCATCATATCACAACACACACACATAAACGAAACAATAACCAAAGAACAAACAACAAGCGACATCCCAACATTAATAGATAACTATATCCAAAAACAACCAATAACCAATATAACTCACGATGAATTTCTAAAAAATATAGAAGAATTAAAAAACAAAAGACACAACTCGCAAATATATACATAATATCCATTAAAAAATCAAAATATTCACAAACATAACAAAAAAAGATTTATTTAATATTTAAAAAAATAACATTTATTCTAACAACCGCTCGGGCGTCTGCTAAACTCACCAAAAACACCGGTGCAATCCGTATATGCCTTAATTATTAAAAACTCATCACAAGACATAGGACATCCGGATACACTAAAGAAATCACCAACGTCATACGTTGTTTCATTATGTGGCAAAATACAAGTAGAACCATCACCCTTAAATACAACAACTTGTTTTACCGTAACATTATTCATGCCTGTGTTTGATATTAATGCAATAAGTCCATTCATGCTTAATGCGTAATCAACAATGCCGGCATCTGTGTAAATTGTGATGTTGTTTTGGCCGATTGTGAAATTTCCTGTATTGATGTTTATTGTTGTGCTTTCGCCATCCGCTAATGTTCCTGTATAGTTTACCGTTGGGTTGCTATTGAATGATGCCTTTGGATTAGTTGTTAAACTGCTTAAATCTGCTGTGTTGTATGTTGATGCGATTTCCGGCTGGGTCAATGCTATGTTATATACTCTGACTTCATCTATTGTGCCCGTAAATGAGTTTCCGACAACAAGAGTATCAGTGTTTGTGGTTATCGCAGTTGAGTAATCCGCAGTTTCAGATTCCACGCTGTTTATATACAGCTTCATTTCGTCTGTCCCGCCGGCGTCTTTGTCGTAAGTTAATGCGATATGGTTCCATCCGGCAGATATTGGGGCAGTTATTGTTTGGTTGTTTATCCTTGCAAACGCATGCGTCGCGTTTGCATTTATAGCATAAGCATTTCCTTTTGAGATTCCGAGAGGGATTTCTGCGCCAACGGAGAAGACGGTTGGTTCGTTTGCGGTGTATTTGCGAATGTATATATCATCATATATAAAGTATGTGTCTTTATCAGCACTAAGATGATATATTTTAGAATATATAGATGTATTGTAAGCGTTGGAATCCGTTTTCGTTGCTTTTAAATCACCCGAAGAATCATAAACATTATACTCTACAGAGGTTCCATCAATAATATCAATAGTGATTTTCATCCACTGGTCGCTTGGAAAGGCATAACCGGAATCAACATGACCTAAAATTTCACTCCCTCCAATAATAGTATACCATCGAACAGTATATGGAGATAACTCTCTCCTATAGTCCATAAGAACAAAATCATCACCTGCTGTAGACCCCGCACCAGATGAAAATCCCATATAATTATCATCATTATCTGCCAAATCCCTATACACCCACCACGATAACGAGATATCACCCCCTGAGTTTTCTGTGAAATTCTTTTGCCCACCCTGTAATTTGAATGCGTAAGTGCCAGTATGCATAATTGTAGTTTCAATAGAACCATCGTCTACATAATCCCAATCAGAATAATCACCATCTTCAAAATCATCAAAAAACTCAAAGGTATTCGTTCCGTTTGACGCAGAACTCGCCCCCGCATTCCCATAATACATATAAACCGCATTATTAACAGCGCCCGCGTATATTTCAGGAACCTCAACCCAGAATGTTGAGTTGCCGCCGTTGGTGATACAGTTCTCAGTCCAGAAGTCAATTATCTGCTCTTGCCCT
>WSZW01000010.1 GCA_013139905.1 archaeon | reverse complement strand
GAAATATGCTGTTTTTGGGATTTCCATAAAATTCTGAATTGAGGGGTTTAGTGGTAATCTGTTGAAATGTGTGGTTGATTTTGTATGTATGTGTGTAAGAGAAGAAACAGATTGTTGCCGCGCGGTTTTAAGGGTTGTAGGTGTTGTCTGTCGGGGGTAAAATTGATTATTGAGATGTGCTGAAATATCTTTGATTTTGTTTTTTAGGGTGTATGAACTATATTCCTACCAAAACAATGATAAAAGTTAAGAATTACAGAACTTTTTATGATTTTTCAACAGTCTTTCGTCCGTGTTCTTTTGGTTCTACTTTTATTTTGGCGTCTTTGAAGTCTGTTTTAAATTCCTGGCCGTTGGTATATTCGTGTAAGAATATTGCTGTAGCCGCTACTTCTGAATGTGGTTGGTTTCCAATTGCTATGTTGTAATCAACTACATGGAATATTTCTGCCGGGACTTTTTCTCCGCCGACAATTAATAATAGGTCTCCTTTTTCTTTTTTTATGTCTTTGATTTTTTCATCAAGGTTTGGTGCGAACATAGTTAAATGAACTTTTGTGCCGATGAAGTCTTTTATTATCTTTTTCCAGTTTTTTTCGTAGGTGATTTCGAGCCCACCGCCCCAACGTGCGGCGACATCGGTAACTGATTTTAATATGTTGTCGTCTTTTTCGCCGGAAAGTATTACTTTTGTTGCTCCAAAAGCACGAGCAGTTAATGCTACGTGTGTTGTTATTCTCATATCTCTATATCGTCTGTGTCCTAATCGTAAAACTGTTATCATAGACATATATTCAAAAAAAATCATTAAATTTCTATGTGTTTGGTGAATTTTAAGCCTTTTTATTGTTGGTGTGGTTTGTGTGTAATAAAAAATCATTAAAAATGTGTGTGTTGTATGACCGAAAGGTTTATATGTGTCTATTACTATAGAGTAGTTAAATAATTTATTGTCTATTAATTAATGATTTTGTGGTGATTTAAGTGTTGGATGAAAAAAATAGTTATGTATTAAATGTTTTAAAACCAATAAATGATGAGTATCGTGAGCAAGCTAATAATATATTAAATGAATTTAGTGATTCTGATGCGTTGAAGGAAATATATTTGCAGTTTAAGGAATATAATATTGATTTTATTTTTGGTGTGTATAATATTAATAATGCAGTACTACCAACATTTTATTGTCATATGCCATTAATGGATGATGATGGCGAAGTTCAAAAAAATAAATATATACAATCAAAAAATAAGTTAGAAACATGGGATGCTGATGAATTTGGTGTTGTTGATTTAATAAGTTGTGCAACAGATTTTGTTGCTGCTGTAGAACTTGCATTTGTTTATGATTTATTAAATAAATATAATGATGTATTGGATAAATTTATTTCTGATAATTCTGATATGTTAACTGTTGAAAAATATATAATCTCTGCTGATAATAAATCAAATATTTTTACGTTTTTAAGTAATAAATAATTTTTAATTAATGTTTGGTTATCGTCGTTCCTAAATTTGTTTTTCCAAGAAGTGCTTGTTTGATATCTCCGGCTTTGTTGCCGTTGATGATTTCGGATTTTATTTCTTTTTTTGCAAATTCCAGCATTCGCTCAACTTTATGAATCATACCACCGGTTGCGTCTGCTCCGTCTGAGCCTTTTAGGTGTTTTTTTATTTCGTAGAAGTTTTTTGCAGTTATTTCCGGTATTAAATCGCCATCAGAGGTTAGAACGCCGTCAACTTTTCCGGCCAATATTATTCTGGTTGTGCCTAGTTTTTTGGCTAAAAATGTGAGGATTTCTTCGGTAGATATTATGCAACAGCCTTGTTTTTCGTCAAGAGCTATGTCTCCGTAGGGAACTGGTACGATATTTAATTTAAGAAATTTTTCTATTGTTTTTGTGTCCCATGATTGTATTCTTGAATCTTTGGTTATTACTGATGCTGATGGCTGAATTGATATTGCGTTTATGCCTTCGTTTAATAATGCGTCTACTACTAGCCTGTTTAGTTTTGCTGCATCGTTTTGAACTATTGTGATTCCTTTGATGCTTTCGTTATTTTTGATGCCTTTGTGTGTTTGGTATTTTGTTGCTGATTGGTGTGGGAATGAGCCGCCACCATGTCCGATGATTAGTTTTATGTCTTTTTCACTGATGGCTTCTTTTATTTCTTTTGCTATTCGCTTTAATGTTTCTGATTTTATTGTGTATGGTTTGGTTTTGTCTGTTATTAGAGAGCCACCAAGTTTTAGCATTATAATTTCACTCATTTTTCCACCTTTTGTATAAATTGTGTTCTATGTCGAATGCATCAAGGATGCGTCCTACTGCATTGTCTGTAAGTTCGTCAACACTTTTTGGTTTTATGTAATAGCATAGCATCGGGGGTATTATCCAAACATTTAGTCTTGAAAGTTTTAACATGTTTTCTAGATGTATGGCGTTTAGTGGGGATTCTCGTGGTACAATTACTAGTTTTCTTTGTTGTTTTATTTGAACGTCTGCTGTTCTTGTTGTGAGATTTTCTGAATACCCATTTGCAATTGCTGATAATGTTTTCATGCTGCAAGGGACTACAATCATGCCGTCAATTTTAAATGAACCGGACGCTATGCTTGCTGCAATGTCATTTTCTTCGTATATTTTGTGAGAATTATCTGTGATTCTTTTCATAGATTTTTCGAAATTATCTGTTTCGTATTTCATTACTTTTTTTGCTGCAGCAGTTATTATTGTGTGTGTTTCTATGCCATATTTATTTAATTCTTCTATGGTTCTAATGCCTATTTCAACACCACTTGCTCCTGTTATTACTATAATTATTTTAATATTAATCCACCTATATTGGTATTAATTGTTACTGTTTGTTTATTTTTTAATTTTGAATATGCATCTTTTTCAAGTTTATCTATTGTGGGGATTTCTGATATTATTGAACCAACGGCAACAATGGCTTCGCACTCTTTATTTATTATTGCTAGTGGGGCAACGTTGTTTTTCTTTAATCTATATAATGTATATGAACCAACGGTTGAGCCTTTTCCTTTTGGAAATACTAGTATTTTATTTGCTATTGATTTTCCTTCTATGTTGTGTCCTTTTTCAACAATTATCCCTGTGTTTGGATCAACGCCACCGTAAAATGATATGGCGTCTGTACTGACAAGAACTTCACCAGTTGCTATTCCTTTTGATATTATGCGCGCTTTTAATTCCATTTTATTCATCCCATTTGCCGTTTATTGCAGCGTTTATGCATTGTTTAGTGCTTCCTAGTTTTGTTTTGAAATTGTTTGAACCGTGACCGTAAAAGCAGGCTTTTGCGGAGTTTGTTGCCATGCATTTGAATCTTCCTTTTAATGGCGCTACGGCCATGCATGTGTCGGCTGCCACAATTACGTCGGAATCTTCAATTATTTTTAAGATACCTAGCTTCTCTGCATCTTGTTTTGTTTTTCTTGCGGTTGAAATCCAGGTTGTTAATTTGACTGTTTTTCCTTCTAATATGTCTGCAATTTCTTGTAATTCTCTTAATGATGCGTGTGGACATCCAAGTGCGACAAAATCGATATTGCAATTATCAGTTAATGCCTTTTTTGCTTTGTCTATGTCGTTTTTTGTA
>WSZW01000154.1 GCA_013139905.1 archaeon | reverse complement strand
CAATTCAAATCCCAAAAACGCGTTTCGCGTTTTTGAGCGTTGCTTCAAGAACTTGCGCCGTTGTTATCTTTCTAATCTGTGCTATTTTTTCCGCCGCAACTTCCGTGTTCCACGGAACATTTCGTTTCCCATTAAGCCAAAGATACGGCGCATCCGTCTCCAAAAGCATTTTATCAAGCGGACAATCACGCGCAATTTTTCTAGTCCCTTTAGAGCGAAGAATAACCGTTGATACCGAAATATAAAATCCAAGATTAAGCGCTCGTGAAAGCTCGGAAAGATCCCCGGAAAAGCAGTGCATAACAACTTTTTTCATCTTTTCAGATTCCAAAATATTAAGAACCTCACTTTCCGCATCCCATGAATGAATAACAACAGGAATATCCAATTTTTTCGCCAATTTTAAAAATAAAATAAATCTTTCTTTTTGAATTTCGCGCATAGTCTCATCTTTTTCCCAGTGCCAGTCAAGACCAATTTCACCAATACCGACAATTAAATCAGAATTATCTTCAATATATTTAAGTTCATTATCAAATTCTTTTTTGCTTAACTTAGCTGCATCAATTGGATGAAGTCCAATTGTAGAATAAATATTTTTCGACTTAGAAGAAATTTTAATCGCTTCACGATTCCATAGAATATTAGCCCCCGAAACAATAACAAATGCCATTTTTTCTTCAATATTTATTAAAACAGAATCTAGATCTTCGCTAAATCTCTCATGTTGCAAATGGCAATGCGTGTCAGTAATATTTTTCAAATCAATCACAAACTTTATATAGCAGTAAAGTATTTAATAATAATAGTGATTTTATGGATGATAATAATTTTAATCCCGTGGCTATAGTCGTATGGTCTATTTTAGGTTGCGTAATTGCGTTGGGATTTGTGAATTTTGGTGATCTATTAGGCACAAATATCAAATACGTTGCCATTCTTATCGGTGGTTTTACTGCCGGAATAACCGTTATTTTGTCAAAATATCAAAAAACGCACAAGCATCATTTTTTCATGTTTTTATCAATAATTTTAGTATTTTCTTTGTCGTCAGCATTACCTTATTATTCTGGGATAGATTCATTACTGAATAAAATTGGTCCCGTCATATTTGGAATGTTAATTGGAATTGCAATTGTGATTTTGTTTATCGCATTTATGCAACAAAAATAATAAACTCAAAAATTTACTGCCCGTAAAGTTTCAAATAATCAGTACTTTTTTCTTTGTAACCTTTTCTGACTTTTTTAATTGCTTTCTTAAAATCGTCCATTGTTACATATTTACGTTCTTTTCGTATTGCAAAATACCCTGCTTCAGTACAAATGGACCTAATTTCAGCCCCACTTACATTTTTAACCATGCCTGAAAGCTCATCAAGTGATACATCTTTTGTTAATGTCATTTTTTTAGTATGTATCTTAAATATTTCCAGTATACCTTTTCTGTCCGGAAGTGTTACTTCAATTGTTCGATCAAGTCGACCTGGTCTGGTTATTGCCGGGTCAAGTATGTCCAGACGGTTAGTGGCAGCAATTATCTTAATGTTTCCTAATGCTTTAAAACCATCAAGCTCAGCCAAAAGTTGCATGAATGTTCTTTGAACTTCTCGCTCACCCGAGGTTCCAACCTCTATTCTTTTAGCTGCGATTGAGTCAATTTCATCAATAAATATGATGGATGGTGCTTTTTCTCGTGCAAGTTCAAACATAGACTTTACAAATTTAGAACCTTCTCCAATAAATTTTTGAACTAGTTCAGATCCAACAATTTCAATAAACGTTGCATTTGAATTTTTAGCCGCAGCTTTTGCAATTAACGTTTTACCTGTTCCCGGAGGTCCATATAAAAGCACACCTTTTGGGGGTTCAATACCAACATTTTTGAAAAGATCTGGTTTTAATAGTGGAAGTTCAATTACTTCCTTTACTTCTTGTATTTGTTTTTCAAGTCCGCCAATATTATTCCATTGAGTGGTTGGATTTTCAACAATAATATATCCGGAAACATCAAAATGTTTTGATTTACCAATTTTTTGAACAACTGTAAGTGTTTTTTGTTCAACTAAAACTTCGTCATCTGCCTGTAATGTGCCTTCAAGCTCTTTTGCAACAGAAACATAAAATTTTCCGCTGTTAAGTTGTATAACAACTTCGTCTTTTTTATGCACGTCAACAATTTGAGTCACAAGATAAGGTATTCGTTGATATTTTTTCAATTCATTTTGCAAATCTTCAACAGTTGCTTTAAGTATTTTATTTTCTTCATCCACGGTTTGAGCATCCATATGGATTTCATTCATGTTAATTGTATCAGTATCTGAATTCATAGTAATCTAGTTTCTCCATTATGTGTTGATTTTTATAAATCTTAATTTTGCAGTTAAATCACGTAAATTTAATTTAGATTATTTTTTTGAGTATTTTCCGCTCAGATTCCCCGCACATAATAAAAACACGGTCTGATTGTATCAAACGTGTGCTAGTTTTAATAGGTAATAATTCATTTTTTCTAAGTAAACTACAAAAAAATACATTGTTTGGAAATTTTTTTAAGGATTTTACTTCGTCTATTTTCAAGTTTTTTAATTTAGAATGTTCTCCTATATTTAATTCCAAAAGTTCAATATTGTGCGTAATCGACACAATTTTTGCAATTTTCGGGTGTTCTACAGAAAGATAAAATTCGCTAAAAAGAATATCATTATATTCTACGACATCTACTTCAAGCATATTATATACACCTTTAAATTCATCATTTTCTAAACGAGAAACAACTTTAGGCACGCCAAATTTTTTGGCAATCATAGAAATCATAATGTTTTTATTGTCATTTTCAAGTGTTGAGAATAAAACATTTGCTTTTGTAATGCCTGCATCCTGTAATACTTCTAGTTTTGTGGCATCATCATTTATGACCGTAACACCCGTATTTGTATATTCTTCTTCACATTTATTTTTGTCTATATCTATAACAACAACATCGTGTTTTTTTGATAATTTTTCAATTAACTTCTTGCTTGCAGGATCAATACCTATAATAATTATGTACATATCTGGTTATTGTTTTTTGTAGTTTATAATAGTAACTAAAATATTAATAACGAAAAAACATTAGCGGTTATTGTTTATGTGTTTTAATTTTAATTTGAACAATACTAGCAATGGTATCATTTCAAGACGTCCTGCAAGCATTCCAAACATATACGTTATTTTTACAATAGCAGGTAACATTATGAGCGATTCTTGTGTTATGAATAAAAGTCCGGTTGTACTTACAACTGAAATCATATTTTTTATCGCAGTAAATAAATCCATATTTGTATATATGACCGTAATAGCGCTTCCCAAAAAAATAGTTGCAACCCATAAAACAATAATCGTTCCTATTTTTAGTATACTTTTATTTTCAACGATTTTATTATTTATAATAACCGAATCCATGGCACGTTTTGGCGCATCCATACTTTTTATTTTTCGTTTGACAAGTTTGATTAATGTTCCAAATCTAAGCATTTTAATCCCGCCCGATGTAGATCCAACAGAACCTCCGATAAACAAAAGTAATAATATCAAAAGAATTGTAACTTGAGAAAAGAAGTTAATGTTTGTATTTAGTATTCCTGTTGTTGATATGACCGATGCGCTGCTAAAAATCGCAATGCGTACAGAATCAATTATTTCGCTTCCTTGCGCCGTAAAATCCATAGTCATAATAATTGAAGATATCAAAAAAATCAAAATATAAATTCGTGCTTCAAAATCTTTTAAAAGACGCATCAAATTACCTTTAAATGCACTAAAAAGAAGAATAAAATTAATTCCGCCCAGAAGCATAAATAAAGCAATTATCATTTCAATAATTACACTGTTAAAGTACATTATTCCATTATCATAGTTTGAAAATCCACCGGTGGATATGGTCGTAAATGAATGTGTTACCGCATCAAAAACAGAAACATTCATGACAATAAGAATGGATGCGAGCAATATCGTAAGAATTAAATATACTTTCCATAACGCAGTTGTGGATTTTAAGAAGTTGGGTTGGGTTCTTACATTTTCTGCTTTATGCGCTTCCGCACTAAAAAGCTGATTGGCAACTCCCGTATCGCTAAAAACGAACATCGTAAAAAGAGTTAAAATTCCTAAACCCCCAACCCATTGCATAAATGCTCGCAAAAAAAGAATACTAATCGGAATGCTTTCAAGTGTTGGTATAAGTGTAATACCGCCCGTAGTAAACCCCGACATGGCTTCAAAAAATGCATCTATATATGGCATTCCAAGAATATACACAAACGGCAAAGCACCAAGTATTACTGCAAAAATCCATGAACTAATAGCAATAAATGAAGTTTCAACAACGTTTGGATGTTTTTTAACACCTAAATGCATAAATAGAAATCCAAGAACAATTGATATAAATGCCGTATATATATAGCTTTCAAGAGTTACAAATGATTCACCATAAATTCGACCAACAATTAATGGTATAATCATTATTGCCGAAAAGATTTTCAAAAATAATCCCAAAAAATAAAAAATTGGTGATTTTTGCATAATTGTAACGCCTAGTCTTTTATTTTAATTATTTTTTTCACAAGAATCTGATTGGGAATAAGTATGATTTCTCCTTTTTCTTTTAATTTTGTATATATTGGTCCAACAGATATAATTTTACCGTGCACATTGTCAACTCGTACATCTTGATTATCTACAAGCACTTTTGAAAGTTGAAAATAGATAGAAATAATTATGCTTTTAAGTATATCTTTAAGACTTAACGCTATAATCAAAATAATGCCTAAAAGAAATGCATTAAGAATTATATATATTATCGTAATTCCAATACCAATAATTGCAAGACTAAGAAGTATTGATAAAAATATTACAAAATATTTTGCAATAACACCCGCAACTCTGTATGTAGGTAAATCTGATCCAAGAACATCTTGTCTTTTAGCTTGATCAGTTCTAAGTATGTTTATAATGCCTTTTTTGAAATAATCACCGATCATAATTCCAACTGTAATAACGCCTAATACTATGAGTATTTTAGTTATGTACTCAATAGTATATTTTAAAAATATCATTACATTAAAATACCCAAAAACATAAGCCGCGCTAAATAAAACAACTACGTAAGATAACCATTTAATAATATCTGCTATGATTTCTGACAAACTTCCATTATACCCTATTGCAGTTAATATGCGCCGAAAACCAACATGGGTTAAGTATGTATCAATATTTGAAAGAACCAGCAATCTTCTAATGACATCAGAGAATATACGCGAAACAATAAAACCAACAATGAGTATCACAATTGCGGATGCGAGTGTGCTGTTTATAGTTGTATCAAAAATTGTTTTATAAT
>WSZW01000028.1 GCA_013139905.1 archaeon | reverse complement strand
CCCATAAAAAACATTTATTATACACTAAACCCACATAATTATTATGCGAAAAAAATCAAAAAATATAGAATCCGAAAACTCATCCTCTAACGAAAAAAAAGGCATACCTCCGGAAATAAAAAACTTAATGCAGGAAGTAGATGCCAATGTCAAAAAATTAATAGATATATTTCGTTTCGTTCTTAAATACAAAATAATTTTTAAAGGCCAGGGTGTTGAATTTGCAGGAATCCGACAATATACCGAATCCGATGACGCAAAAATGATAGACTGGAAAGTCTCAGCAAGAATGTCAACATCCGGAAAAATAGACAAACTATACGTAAAAATATACGAAGAAGAACGAGATTTAGACGTCATGGTACTTTTAGATACATCATCAAGTATGCTTTTTGGAAGCCAAGATAAACTAAAACATGAATATGCCGCAATACTTGCAGCTACAATAATTTATGCCGCAACAGAAACCGGAGACAACGCAGGATTAGCAATGTTTAATGAAAAAGTACATAAATTCATACCCCCATCAAAAGAATCAATCCAATATTATAGAGTCCTAGAAACACTTGTTAACAAAAAAAACTATGGCGGTTCAAAAAATTTAAAAAATGCAATCAAATATGCTACAAAAATTGGTCGTGGAAGAACAATGCTTTTCATAATTTCAGATTTTATCTCCTGTGGAGATGATTGGGACGATGCACTAAAAAGCGCGGCTGCAAAATTTGACGGCGTTTTAGGCATAATGTTAAGAGATATTCGCGACTCATATTTACCCGAAGGTGCCGGTCATTTCAGATTATCAGACCCCTTTTCAGAACACATTTCAGAAACAAATCTTGACAAAATAAAACACAAATTTGAAACCCTTGCAGCAAAACAAGAAAAAGACGTAGAATTGACATTCCACAAAAGTAAAGCAGGATTCATAAAATATTATACAAAAGACCCGTTCATAAAATCCCTCATGAACTGGTTCGAACTTTGGGGTTCAGGAAGATAAAAAAACATAAACAATACCAAAAAATCACGGTATCGTCTTATATTTTGTAACACCTAGCGCCCATTCAATCATAAGTATTAATATCGCCAATAATAACGCCCATTTCTTCACATTTATTTCAACAGAATTAGCACGAAGTACAGCATTTTCAAACGCATTATCAAGTTCGCTTCTATTCATAACATGATAATATTTCCCACCGGTCATATTTGCAATTTGTAAAAGCGCTTGCTCATCCAAAAGTGGCGCAATATATGTTGTTGCATTTTTACCAATAAGATATTCAGGAACATCAACTATATTTTGAGCTTCACTTTTATTCCTGGGCCCAATTCCAATAGTATACACAACAATATCATAATTTAATGCATATTTTAATGATTCATTTATTGAAACTCCCTCATTCGACACACCATCAGTCAAAAGTGCTATCACTTTCTTTTTTGATGTATTTGTAAGCATAGATGCAGACGTCACAATAGCATCCCCTGTCGCTGTTCCTGCAGGACCTTCAAAATTAAGTGCCCGTAATTCATCACGTAATTCAATCCGATTATCACTAAGTTCTAACTTACGATAACTTTTCCCGGAAAAACTCACTAAACCAAAACGCGTTCCTTTAGGAACAGAAGCCATAACCGCCAATGCTGATTCTTTTGCCGCACCCAAACGATTTGGCGTAAAATTACCATTATCAGAAGTACTCATAGTAGACGACGTATCAATTGCCAACACAAAATCAATATCTGCAACATTCATAACCGCAGTTATAGTAAGATTAGATATCGCAAGAATAATCATAATAACTGCCAACGTACGCAAAAACAAAGGAAGATAATTTTTCCTGAATATTTTTTTACCTATTGATTTTTCTAATACTTCATAATTCGCAAAAAGAAATGTACGTTTCTGTATTTTTTTCAAAGTTACCATATGAATTATAAGAATAAGACCGATAAGCACAATAAGCAAATTAATATTTTCGTAACTATAATATATTTCCATAAATTACACCAATGTATAATAATAGATAGTTTTCCCTAGAATATATAATTTCACTAATTTCAATTAAAAATATACTAATTCATATTATAAATTAAATGTAATTAGTTGCCCGGACAAACTAGTTGCCCGGACAAACGAAGGAAGAGAGAAAAATAAAGAAACAACAATACGCCATTTCAAAATTTAAAAAAAGGAGGTACTTCCTCTTTAATTCCTTTATGCTGACGTCGCAAGTACAGTAAGTGTTCCTGTAGTCATATCACCAACAGCAGCTCCATACGGAACATACATCTTTATTCCCGTAGCATATGAATCTCCCGGTGTAAGTGTTGTTGACGAATATCTTCCATCAAACTGACAAGCTCCACCTGCAGCCCCTGGTGCATCTGCATTGAATCGGTAAAGTCTTACACTACCGCAATCAGATGCAACTTGAGCACAATAAGTAACACCACCAACAGTTACATTTGCAACCCCATTAGATGCATCAACTTGAGTTATTGTTGCAGCACCATCAGTTAAATCAATATCTCCTGTAGTAGATGGATTATGTGCTGAAGTTCCAACAACAATTGTATCTCCTGCAGCATCACCACTACAATCTCCATTAGTAGAGTTCAATGCCCAAAAATATTCATTAGGACCTACATGAAATCTTCCTTGTGCTTGATCATTTGCAGGCATAGTAAGATACACTAAATCTGTTGGGTGTGGATATTCAATCATATCTATAAATTTAAATGTTCCCGGAGCTTCAGAAGAACCGTTTATAGCAATATAATTTGCAGCATTATAAGAATCATTAATTCCGGTTCCAAATGGATTACTTGCTGGCTGTGTTACATTAAACCAAACATTAGTAAGATTTGTAGAACCAACATTTTCAATCTGAAATTGACTTAATGTAAGACTTATTGCAGTATACGAAGAAATTTCCGTACCTGGATTCGCAGCCCCAAAATCCATATCAGATGGTGTTAAATCAATCATTGCTAACGAACTTATCTCAACGCTAACAGTTGCTGATTCACTATCATTAACATCATAAGCTGCTTGTACTTCATTTCCGGCACCTAAAATCACCGAAACTACTGCTAGTACGAAAAACACTGCAGTCATCGTTTTTAAACCTTTTGTATTATTCATATAAATACCTCCAACTAAAATATTATTTTATAATCCACCAAAGCATCTTTTTTGATGCTCCGACATCCGCCATTTCAAGCTTTCCGTCAATTATGCCCTCATCTTTTAACTTGTAGCAATGAGTGTTAGCCGTTGACCACGAAATACTTGCTTTTTTCGCAATTTCATAAGTTGAAAGTGGTGTTTTTGATTCTTTCAAAAATCTCACAATCACTTCTCCAACTGGTATGTTTTTTACCATAATAATCACATTTAATTTTGAACAAACACAGTAAGTGTTCTATTTGTATCTCCACCAAGAACGCCATAAGCAACGCCCAAAGGAATATATGCCTTAACCCATGCTTTTTTCATAGCACCGGGCATAAGTGTACTTTCCGAAATATAATCTGAAACATTTCCGCAATTAGCAGCAGTAACTCCCGGAGCATCCGCATTACGATTACTAAACATCACAAAACCACAATCTTCTGGAATTGCAACACAATAATATGGTTCTGATGCACCGCCTATTTGTACTTCACCATAACTCCAATTTCCCGTATATCTGCCGGATGAAATTTCAATTGTTGATAATGCTAATGACGAACCGGTTGTAAGATCAGTATCACCGGTTGAGGTTTTTGTTTTTGCCGTATCACTAAAATAAAATGTTCCGCCATTACTGCAATTACCGGTTAATCCATCATACTCAAAAAAATACTCGCTTGAAGCATTTCTAAATCTACCAAAAAGATTACCACTTGCCTGCACTATGTCCGTATTTACTTTAACATACATAGAATCACTTTCCGGATATTCAACCCGATTTATAAATGTATAATTTCCATCCCCATTTGTAGAATTATCAACAACAATCATATTTGCAGGATCATATTTTGCAGGATTTCCGGTTCCAAATGGAGTTGATGATGAATAAGAATTATCAAACCAAATTTTAGAAAGATTCATAGAACCTATATTTTCAATCCAAATATTTGAATAATTACTGGCTTCTGTTTCATTATTAGCAACCGTTCCGGGCTCTAACACATAACTTCCACGACTTTCCCAAGTAAGATTTGATGGATTAATATCAACCATCGTAATTTGAGAAACATTAATAGATATAGTAACTGTATCATTTGCCGTTGCACTATAACTAGGAGTTACTGAAAAAATAATTGAAAGTGCAAATGAAAAAATAATTAATGCAAATACTGTTTTATCCAAACTCATTGTTTTATCATCCATATTTTATCCCCTATTTTCCATTATTAATGACGGACGGCTCCCTTAAGCCGTCCGATGAATATTTAATCAAACATATCAAATTCAAAACATATTCGACCGATATATCGATATATTGTTCGATAGGTATTTATATACTTTGTGACACCATCATTAAGTGATACAGAGATATCAAACTAATAATATCAAAACATAATTAAACTATGATATCTCAATATCTCAATAATAAAAACGACAACAATAAGACGATAAAAATACAAAAAAGAAAAAATAACCCACAGATCGGAAGAGCACAC
>WSZW01000080.1 GCA_013139905.1 archaeon | reverse complement strand
CTTTTGACGTTGGCGACGTGTTTAGTGTTTCGGGATGTCCTATGAGTTGTGATGAGTTTACGAGTATTAAGGCATACACCGACTGCACGGGTGTTTATGGTGAGTTTAGCAGACGCCCGAGCGGATGTTAGATTGTAATATATAAATAAGAAACCGCCTAATTACGGATTGAAATATTCTGCTTAATTTGATGATTTTTGTACAACAACACAAAACAAAAACATATAAACTTGGGCATTTGAACATATAGAATGGTTTGGCAAGATTTTGTGATTTCTATTGTTAATGTGGTTTTTATGGTTGCATTAGTTCCGCAAATTTATTCTGGTTTTAAATTGAAAAAAGGAACTGTTCTTATTGCGACATCTTTGCCGACGTGTATTGGTCTTTATGTTATGGCTGTAACTTATTATACTTTGCAATTGTATTATTCGTCGTTTGTAACTGTTAGTGGTGGCATTTTATGGATGATTTTTGTTATTCAACGAGTTATGTATAAGACTGGTTGATGTTATTTTTTGGTTTATTGTGTAATTTATTTTATGTATTTTAGAAAAAAAGTTGTATAACATACCGATTATGATATGTTATACGTAAAGTTCTTTAGTTGTTTATAGCACTATTTGTAAAGCCAGCCGAAGATTCCTTTGCGATTTAGTTCGTTTTTTGCTAAGTTTTCAAGACGGTTTTGTTCTTTTTCCATAGTTCTTATTTGTTCTTGCATAAGTGTTTTGACTTCTTCTGTGCAGTTTGTACAGTTAAGTATGAGCTGATTCATAGTATTTATTTGTTCGCGATTTTGAACTGTGGTTTTATTTAATGTATTTGCTGAAGTTTCATCGCCGCCGAAGAAAAATCTCGTTATTGAACCTCTTGTTTGTATTTTTTCTTCTGCATTTAGGGTTGATTGTATTGAGTTGTTGTATTTAATTGCAATGGCAGATACTTCTTTTCCTATACCGCCAGTCATATTTTCCATCATAAGCATTGTATGTACTGCGAGTCTGACTTGATTTTGGTTATTGTATGCTATTTTTTTGCCGCTAGACATGGTTTCTGTTTGGTTTTTCATTTCTTGTTTTTTTTTGTTTATGGAATTTTGAAGTTCTTCTTTGGTTCGTATTTGTGCGCGTTCATTTGTCATTGTTTGAGTTATGGTTGTAATTGAATTTGGATTGTTTGTGTTTATTGCTTGTCCGGTTGTATTTGGTATTTGTGTATTTTGTGGTTCTGCAAAAGCAAAGCTTGCAGAGACCATTAAAATTACGAGTGCAAATAATATTGTTTTTTTCATAAATCTCACCTTTTAGTTTAGTTTATCTTAGTTTATTGGGTTTTGTTATTAAAATAATTATGGTTTGATTTAAGGGGTAATTATATAAAATATATTTCTTAAAGCAATTACTAAAATACTTATATGGTGATTATTAATGGATCAGTCAAAAATGCTTCAATTAGAGATGTTAAAGGAACAAGGTCAGCAATTAAGTCAGCAGAAATCTCAGATTTCTATGCAGTTGCAGGAAATAGAATATTCTAAAAATACAATCGCTGATTTAAAAAACGCAAAAAAAGATACAGAACTTATGATTCCAATTGGAACCGGGATGTATGTTAAAGGAAAAATCACTAATCTTAGTGATATTATAACGACTATTGGCGGTTCTGTTGCTGTTGGTAAATCATTATCTGAAGTTGACGCAATAATTAAAGAACGTGAAAGCCAAATGCTTGATTTAGAAAAACAGATTAATATTGAACTTGAAAAACTTGATGCTGAGGGTAGGGCATTAGTTTCTGAACTTCAAAAAGATGAATCTAAAACTGCCGGTTCGGCTGCTTGCGGCAGTAATTGCGGTCATAAACACTAGAGTTTAGTGTTTTTGTTTTCGTATTTAATAATCTATTAATCGAGTAGGGTTTGATTATAAATGTTTGGACTTTTTAAAAAGAAAATAACGGCTGCTGTTAATTCTATAACTGAAAAAATAGCAAGTGATGATAAGGTAAAAGACAAAAATAAAGATGTTATTGTTGAATCTGAATCTATTGAATCCAGTGTTGTTTCGGATAAAAATTCTAGTTTAGATTCTGTTGAACAAAAAAGTTCTAAAGAGAATATTGTTGTTGAAAAGCCGGCTAAAGGATTAATATCGAAACTTACGGGTACTTTTACTGAGAAAACACTTAGTGAGGATTATTTGAAGGATGTTTTGTGGGATCTTGAATTGGCAATTTTAGAGAATAATGTTGCTCAAGATGTTGCGGAAAAGATTGTTAGTGATATTCGCGATAATTTAAAAGGGCGAAGTGTTAAGCGAAGTGAAGCTGAAAAAATAATACATGATGTATTAAAATCAAATATTTTTGATATATTAAATAAGCCAAAAATTGATTTTGAAACTACGATAAAAGAAAAAAACGGTGAGCCATTGGTAATTTTGCTTATTGGGTTTAATGGGGCGGGAAAAACTACGTCGTGTGCTAAGCTTGCTACTTATTTTAAAAACAAAAATCATACTTGTGTGTTTGCGGCTGCGGATTCGTTTAGGGTTGCTGCAATTGAGCAGTTAGAGGAGCATGCTCAAAATCTTAAGGTTAAGATGATAAAGCACAAATATGGTGCTGATCCTGCTGCGGTTATTTATGATGCGGTTGCTCATGCTAAGGCGAGGCATATTGATGTTGTTCTTGCAGATACTGCCGGGCGTGTGCATACTGATAAGAATTTGATTGCTGAATTGGAAAAAATTGTTCGGATAAACAATCCGGATTTTAAGTTTTTGGTTGTTGAGGCTGTGGTTGGTAATGATGTTGTTGAACAGGCACGGGTTTTTGATACGGTTGGAATTGATGGTGTTATACTTACAAAATGGGATGTTGATGAGAAAGGCGGGGCAGCACTTAGTGTGTGTCATACTTTAGGAAAGCCTATTGTATTTTTGGGTACCGGTCAAGAGTACGGGGATTTTGAGGAATTTGATGCTAGGTCTGTAGTGGATAGTATCTTTTGAGTAAGGAGTTAAAGGAAACATTTATATAACTTACAGGTATAACATAACCATAAGCAGATATATTTTCTTGTAATAAATTTTTACGTTTAATATTTTTGTTTTTAAGGAGTTGAATATTATGGATAAAAGACCGCTTGATGCGCTTAATAAATCAAAAGGAAAAAATGTTTATGTTATTTTGAAAAATGGAAGAGAAATAACCGGAAAGCTTCAGGCATTAGATATTCATTTAAATATGTGGCTTGAGGATGCAGAAATTACTTTCGAGGATAAAAAAACTACTTTTGGGGATCTTCTTGTAAGAGGGGATAGTGTCGTTATTGCTTCACCTTCAAATCAATAAGGTTTATAAAACTATGTAACGATTCTATAATGACGTAATTAAATAATACGATTAATATAATAATAAATGTGATACTATGGACGGAAAACCATCATTCGGAAAAAGAAATAAGCTTGTGCACATGTTGTGTAGAAGATGTGGCAGACACTCACTGCATATTACACGTAAAGTTTGTGCTGCATGTGGTTTTGGTTCAAGTGCAAAACTTAAATCTTATAACTGGAAATCTAAAAATGGTCTTATTGAAAAATCAAGGAAATAATTATTAAGGTGAATTAAATGGGCATTTGGCAAATAAAATCAAAAAGAAAACTTACGGGCGGACTTATAACAGCTACTGTTCCAAAAAGAAAACATTCAACCGGTAATAATTTTTTAAAAGTAATAATTGGTGAAAATAAAACTAAAGTTGTTCGAATCAAAGGCGGTAATGTGAAAGTAAAAGCTGTTGCGGCAAATACGGTAAATATTACTGATAAAAAAACCGGTAAGACAAAAAATGTTGGTATTGAAGCTGTTATTGAAAATAAAGCAAATCCTCATTTTATTAGACAAAAACTGATAACTAAAGGCGCTATTGTAAAAACTAGTGTAGGGAACGTAAGAATTACATCCCGACCGGCACAGCACGGCGTTGTTAACGGTATTGTTGTTGAATAGACGGTTTTTGTTCTTTTTTATTTTTTTTAGGTTAGCGTTGGCTTTGGTTGTTTTTGTTTAAAATTCGTTCTTATTGGTGTCAATTATATAAATATTATTGTGTATAGCTTTTTTTATGTCGACAAAACAAAATAAAAATCAAAATAAAAATGAAAAGCAATCTTCGAAGCAATCATCAAAACCTCAATCAGTGCAGGATTTAGGCTTGACAGTCAAAAAAGATGAAGATTTTAGTGAGTGGTATACACAAGTTATTCTTAAAAGCGGTCTTGCGGATTATGGGCCGGTTAAAGGCTGTATGGTTATAAAGCCGTGGGGCTATGCTGTATGGGAAAATATTCAATCATGGCTTGATGGTCAAATAAAGGCTACGGGGCATAAAAATGCTTATTTTCCTATGCTTATTCCGGAAAATTTATTGATGCAAGAACAAGATCATGTTGAAGGGTTTGTTCCGGAAGTTGCATGGGTTACACACGGTGGGTCAAGAAAACTTGAAGAAAAGCTTGCTATAAGGCCGACATCTGAAACTATTATGTATTCTATGTATTCTCAATGGATTAGAAGTTATCGTGATTTACCGCTTTTGATTAACCAATGGTGTAATATTGTTCGTTGGGAGACTAAAGCTACGAAATTATTTTTACGTACAAGAGAGTTTTTATGGCAGGAAGGGCATACGGCGCATACGACTAATGCGGGTGCTGATAAGGAAGTTAGAAAAATGCTTGATGTTTATGTTGAATTGGCTGAAAAACGGCTTGCAATACCCGTCATTACAGGAAAAAAGACGGAAGCAGAGAAATTCCCCGGTGCTTTATATACGACAACCATTGAAGCTTTAATGACTGATGGCAAGGCGTTACAGATGGGTACATCGCATAATCTTGGTCAAAACTTTGCAAAAGCATTTAATATTGAATATATTGATGAAAATGAGAAAAAACAGCATGTTTGGCAGACGTCTTGGGGTGTTTCAACACGGCTTATTGGTGCTATTATAATGAGTCATGGTGATGATAAAGGACTTGTTTTGCCGCCTAATGTTGCGCCTATCAAAGTTGTTATTATTCCGATTTTATTTGATGCTTCAAAAAAACAGGTATTGAAAAAAGCACTGGATGTTAAAAAAGCACTGGAGAAAAAAGGTATTTCTGTTGAACTTGATGATAGAGAAGAGTATAAACCCGGGTTTAAATTTAATGAATGGGAGCTTAAGGGCGTTCCTGTTAGAGTTGAGCTTGGGCCTAAGGATATTGAGAAAAATCAGGCTGTTCTTGCTAGGCGAGATATACACGATAAGAGATTTGCGAAACTTGATGATGTTGTAGCGGAAATCGAAAAATTGCTTGTAGATGTTCAGGAAAATATGCTTAAAAAAACAAAAAGTTTTTTAGATGAAAATACCTATGATGTA
>WSZW01000166.1 GCA_013139905.1 archaeon | reverse complement strand
ACTATAAAGGAGAAAATATTACGCTTTTAGGAAATACATTCCATAAAAATTCCAATGTCATGGTTGCAATCCTTGATTCGGAGAATAGAACCTCAAATATCTCGGGTAAAATATGGCTTCTAAATGCAGATGATAAAATATTTATGGATTATATTCCAACAGATGATTCAAGAAATCTTAACAAAACAATTCTTCTTCCAGACCTTGCAAAACATCCGCCAGGAATATACACAACATATGTTTATTTTACCGACAGCCTAGGTGACAATGGCGAGTGGATCCCCATAGACACATTCACAGTCGTCGAACGCGAAATATGCGACGGAATCGACAATGACCTTGACGGCGTCATAGATAATGGTTTTGATTTAGACAACGACGGTTTCACATCATGCGGCGGAGACTGCAATGATAATAACGAAAACATAAACCCGGATGCGACAGATTTTATATGCAACGGTATAGACAACAATTGTAACAACGAAATAGACGAATCATACATTCCAACACCAACAACATGCGGCGTTGGCGAATGCTTAAATGAAGGCCAATTCATCTGTATTGATGGAAATATACAAAACACATGCGAACCACTAACACCGCAAATAGAAATTTGCGACAATCTAGACAACAACTGCAACAATTTAATTGACGAAAACTTATACCAAAACGCAAATGCATTTGGCATTTGTAAAAGCAACACACAAACATGTGAAAACGGCATATGGATAGACAATTATGAAACAACACCAACACCGGAAATCTGCGATAATTTAGACAATGACTGCGACGGATTTACTGACGAAAACCTAATAGAATTATATGGAACAAGCAATATTGGAATATGCTCTCTTGGAACCAAAACATGCATCGCAGGAATTTGGAATATAACAATCTTGGCAATCGCACCTGTAAACGAAATCTGCGACGGACTGGACAACGACTGTGACGGATTTACAGACGAAAACAACATTTGCGGTCTTCCGGATGAAGATAATGATGGTGTTCCTGATGAAGTTGATCTATGCGAAAATACAACTCCATGGTTTGCAGAAAAAAAGAACAAAAATCACTATGACAGCGCAAATATGTACTTAACAGCCACCTACGGTTGTAATTGTAAACAAATTCTTGACTGTAAAACCGGAAATACCCAAGGCGAATATAAAACAGGATGCAGTCAGGGAACCCTGGATATATGGATTGATCAAAAAGCATGGGCTAAAGAATGCAAGCCCGAAAAAGAAATACAAAAAAAAGAACAAAAAACCGAAAAAACTAAATCCGGCAACACTCATAATAATTTAGAAGAAAATAAAATAAATAATTCATTTAATAAATCCGATGATTTAAATGAAACAGAAAACAAAACACATGAAGTTAAAAATAAAACAGAAAATAATTCCGTTACTAATACAACAGAATTTATGCCAACTAACAATGAAACATATATTAAAAACGAAACAAAAACATCCGATGAAAACAGCAATAATCAAAACGATATAATAACACAAGACATCGAAAAAGAAACAAAAGATTATGCAGATAATAATGATAATGAATATACTAAAACAAAAACTAATGATAATACAAACAACGAAATTTTTGACACAGAACAAGAAAATACAATTAAAACCGCAAAATCAAAAAATCAATTCTGGGATATCCCGGCAATACTAAAACAATCTATATCAAATATTTTTCGTGCATTAGGTTTAGACAGCTTATTTTGATACAAAATATAACAAGTCATAATTAAATTTATAACATATACGCACAATAACAAATAAATTATTATTTTCTAACCCCTATATTAAAAACATTAAACTAAACCTAAAATAATAATTGTGCCCAAAATAAGCATTATAATTCCGGCAGCCAAATGCAATTTTCTTATATTTTCATCTTTCCATTTTGTTGTTTTTTCAATATTTGTATATCTGCATTCATTTACTCACCAATTAAACACGTATTATATTTTTTTCGTTGTTATATATCTTTCTATCGAATTTAGAATCATCTATAGAAACATTTATATAATTAATTATGCATAATAATGCATTATGGTACGACCTAGAAAAATTAAATCTGTGAATTTTGAACCGGGAACAACTTATTTTAAACCACGAGCAGTACCATTGAGTCAGCTTAAGGAAATTGAAGTAACATTTGATGAATTAGAAACTTTACGACTATCCCATCTGAAAAAATTAGGTCAGACAGAAGCTGCCATGAAGATGGAAATTCATCAATCTACTTTTCAAAGAACATTAGCCAGAGCAAGAGAAAAAATAACAGATGCTCTAGTCAATGGTAAGGCAATAAAAATTCATGGAGGCGATTATAAAATGCCAAATAAAGATGGAACCGGACCAATAAATCAAGGAATTGGATTAATACAAAATCCAAGAAGAGGACGTATGAATGGCGCATTTTCTGCAGGACCAGCAGGTATTTGCAAATGTCCAAAATGCGGACATGAACAACCACACATAAGAGGACAACCATGCAATCAGATTAAATGTCCAAAATGCGAAACTCTAATGACAAGAAAAGAATAGGTAAAAAGAAATATTTAAAGGTGAAATGATATGAAATTAGCAATAAGTGCAGAAGAAGATACAATTGAAAGTTTAATTGATCAACGTTTTGGTAGATGTAAATATTTTTTGATTGTTAAATTAGAAAATGATAAAATAAAAGAAATTACACCTATAGAAAATGAAGGTGCCGTACAAGGTCATGGTGCAGGACTTAAAGCCGCACAACAAATGGGCAATTTAAAAATTGATGCAATAATCACAGGCAGTCTCGGTCCAAATTCTACAACCGTTCTTGATAAATTAGGAATAAAAGCATTTCATGCTTCAGGAATTGCAAAGGATGCAATAACCAAATTCATAAAAAACGAATTAAAACAAATAGATGATATAGCACAACCACATTCAAACACAAACAGTATTGCCGAAACAAAAAGTGAAAGAATATTTTTTCCATTACTGGATAATAATGGACTTGATTCAGAAATAAGCCAGCATTTTGGTCATGCTCCATTTTTTGGATTATATGATGTTGAAAAAAAAGAATTAAAAATTATTGAAAATAAATTGAATCATACAGATCCAGCAAAATCACCAATTGATCAGATTCAAGACGCCGTAAATCCAACTACAATATTTTCTAAAGGCATTGGTGGTAGAGCCATCGAAATAATTGCTCAAAAAGGTCTGTCTTTAAAAACCGGAGATTATACAACGATAAAAGAAGCAATTGACAACCTTGACAAATTAGTAGATCAAAACACTAATTGCGGTCATTAATATTAGACGAGGTTATTAAAATGTGGGATAAAATATCTTTTTTACAGAAAAATTTAGTACACAGCATACCAATATTTATGTTACTAGGTATAATTTTTGGGTATTTTTACGATTCCTCATTTTTAAGTGTCTTAATCATGCCTTTAACTTTTTTAATGGTTTATCCAATGATGGTAAACCTACAGATAAAAAAAGTTTTTGCAAAAGGTGATGGCAAAGTTCAAATTGTAACTCAATTAATCAATTTCGCCATAATTCCATTTGTTGCATTCGGTATTGGCAAATTATTTTTTGCAGATATGCCCTTGATTGCATTAGGTCTACTTTTAGCAGCACTGCTTCCGACAAGCGGTATGACTATTTCTTGGACTGGTTTTGCAAAAGGAAATTTAAATGCGGCAATTAAAATGACAGTAATCGGATTAATTATAGGATCATTAGCAACACCATTATATGCCAAATGGCTTATGGGTGCAGTTATTGAAATTCCTCTTGCAGCTATATTCAAACAAATTGCTTTGATTGTATTTTTGCCCATGATCGCGGGATATGCAACTCAAAGATTTATTATCTGGAACTATGGTAAAGCTAAATATCACAAAGACATCAAACAGAAATTTCCGATGCTTTCAACTTTAGGAGTTTTAGGAATTGTATTTGTGGCCATGGCTTTAAAATCCCAAACAATTATAGCTCAGCCAACCATGTTAATAACCCTTATAATTCCTTTAATATTACTTTACGGAATTAATTTTACACTTAGCACAATAATTGGTAAATATTTCTTTTCAAGAGCTGACGGAATCGCCTTAGTTTATGGTACTGTAATGAGAAATCTATCCATTGCTTTAGCCATCGCAATGACCGTATTTGGACCGCGAGGATCTGACATTGCACTAATAATTGCATTGGCATACATAATCCAAGTTCAAAGTGCCGCATGGTATATTAAATTTACCGAAAAAATATTTGGAAAAGCACCGGAAAATACCGCCGAAGACATAATGGAAGAAGGATTTTTTGCATTGCATGATAATTCAACAGTAAAAGATGCAATAAAACTTCTCGATGAAGAACACATACATTCTATTGTTGTATTGGATGAAAAAGAAGTACCGCAAGGATTGTTAACCTCGAAAATGATAACTAATTTATTAGCCGATGAAAAAGACATATCTCAAAAATTAAGCTCCCTAAAGTTGATGCCTGTAATCCTGCTTAAAGGTTCAGTACCACTAAAAACAGTTCTTAAAACCATGAAAAAAACGCATGGATATAAAGTACTTATTACGAATAAAAATGGTAAGATTGAAGGTGTGGTCACAGAATCAGACATAATTAATAGATACGCAAAGGTGAAATTAAAATGAATCAAAGTAAAATATTTTTTAAAGAAACAAATAAAAGCACAGACGAAATTGTTAAACGCATCAAAGAATTAGCAAAAGAATTTGGTTTTATTGTAAGATATAATACCAACATGGTAGAAGAATATAAAACACATAATGTAGATGTAAGACCAGATATGAAATACCGCACAATAATGTTATGTATCCCACAAAAAGCTTACAATAGTGTTATATCAAACAGTAAAAGAGCATCATTAATAATGCCAAAACAAATCAGTATTTACAAAGATAAAGATACCAAAAAAACAATAATATCACATCTGATGATTGGTTCTGATTTCTTAAAAGAAGTGTTGCCCGATGATGAAATGGTTCAAAAAAGCATTCCTGCATCTTGTAAAAAAGTTGTAGAATTAATAAAATTAATTTAAACTAAATGAGATAATAATATGAAAATAATTGGCATTACTGGTGGAAAAGGCGGAACAGGCAAATCAACAATTACGACAGCGTTAGCATATAGTTTAGCAAAAAATAATAAAGTTCTGTTAGTTGATGCAGATGTTGATTGCCCGAATGATCATTTGTTATTAAACATAAAAAGAAAGTTTCATAAATTTGTTGAACAAAGAATTCCAATTTGGGATTTTAATACCTGCACAAAATGTGGTCTGTGTGGTGAAGTCTGCAAGACAAATGCGATTGTTTCTATCAAAGGACAAGACCCAATATTCATGAAACAACAATGCAATGGTTGTGGTAGTTGTGTATTTAAGTGTCCGGTCAATGCAATAAGTTGGAATAAAAAAATAATAGGTCAAATATTTACCGGAAATAATTATAATATTGACCTTTTATCTGGAGAATTAAAAACTAATGAACCAGTATCTGAATTTGTTGTAAATTCATTGAATGATATAATTGATGATGAAAAAGACAATTATGATTATGTGATTATTGATACGGCTGCAGGAACTCATTGTCCTGTCATTGCAGCTTTAGAGATGTGTGATTATGTTTTTACAGTCACGGAACCGACACCATTGGGAAAACATGATCTTGAAATAATTTTACAGCTACTTAAACGATTAAACATAGATTCAAATATTGTATTAAATAGATCAGACATAGGAAATAAACAATTAATAACTGATTTAGCAAAAAAATATGAATTAAAAATTGTTTGTGAAATACCGTATTCTAAAGAAATCGTAGATAATTATTCAAAAGGCAAACCAATCATCAATGAACAAATTTCAAAATTATTAGAAGGTGTAACCAAATGAAAACAGTAACCATTCTTTCAGGTAAAGGTGGGGTTGGGAAAAGCAGCATAACTGCATCATTAGCCGTAGCTTTTTCAAAAGATAAAAAAATAATCTGTGCCGATTGTGATGTGGATGCCTCAAATTTATCATTAGTATTTGGTACAAATAAATACGAACAATGGGATGATTTATCAACCAATGAAAAAGCAATATTTGACTTAGATAAATGTAATTCTTGTAAAATATGTTATGAAGAATGTTATTTTAATGCAATCATATGGAAAAACAACAAACCAAAACTTAAAGATTTTAGTTGTGAAGGTTGTGGTATGTGTGAACTTGTCTGCCCTCAAAATGCAATATCCTTAAAAGCAGTAAATAATGCAAAAATCGGTTATGCAAATACAAAATATGGTTTTGATGTTGTTTCAGCGCAATTAAATCCCGGTGAATCAGGTTCCGGTAAAGTTGTATTTGAAGTAAAGAAAAAAGCAAAAGATATTGGTATTAAAGCAGATATCATGTTTGTAGATTCAGCGGCAGGTATTGGATGCCCAGTAATTGCATCAATTACAGGATCTGATTATGCAATCATTGTGACCGAACCCACACCATCCGGTTTTTCAGATATGAAGAAAGCTTTTGAAATAGTAAAACATTTTAACATCCCCACGGGAATAATAATCAACAAATTTGATCTTAATCCAACTCAAACTAAAACGATTGAAAAATTTGTGAATATAAATAAATTAAAAATACTTTCAAAAATTCCATTTGATAAAAAATTTGCAAAAGCATTAACAAAAATGAAACCAATAATTGAATATGAAAAAAATTACCAACAATTATTTAACAAAATTAAAACATTAATATTAAAAGAACTCAAACTAAATTGAAATCATAAAATCAAGAAAATTTAAAATCAAAAACAATCCTTAATCCTTATCTTCTAAAACGTCAGGCATACTTTTATCCGTCTCAACATTTTCAGTAACATCCGTTACTGAATCACCCTCAGATTCAGTTCCATCAGAATCAGTTTTATCCTCAGCAATAACCTTACCCACAGCAGCAAGCACATCATCATCGCCCATCCGCATGATTCTAACACCTTGAGTGTTTCTGCCCTGAACCTTTAGATGCTCTAAACTAATACGTATGATTTTACCCTGACGACTTGTAAGCAAAATTTCATCCATAGGATCAACAATCCTAGAATCCACAATTTTACCGGTTTTTTCAGTTACCTGTAAATTAATTATACCTTTACCGCCGCGCTTTGTAATTCTGTATTCATCAACAGCAGTTCTCTTGCCATATCCGTTTTCAGTCACAGTAAGAATTGTTTTTGTTGCATCCAACACAGACATACCAATAACTTCATCACCAGATGAAATTCTAATACCCATAACACCCGCAGCAGACCGACCCATAGACCTAACATCTTTTTCATTAAATCGTATAGCCTTACCAAGACGCGTTGGTATCAATATATCATTAATACCATCAGTTTCACGAACCTCCACTAGCATATCACCTTCCCGAAGAGTAATACCCCTAATTCCACCGCGACGGGGTTTTGCAAATGCAGATGAAACTGTCTTTTTAACAACACCGTTTTTTGTAACCATAATTATGTGATGGTCATCATCAAAATTACTCGAACGAAGGACAGCTCGCACATCCTCACCTTCAGATAAATTAAGCAAATTTGTCACAGCCCTACCTTTCGCATACCTTGTTCCTTCCGGAATTTGATACACCTTAAGCCATCTAACCTGTCCTAAACTAGAAAAGAACAATAAATAATCATGCGTATTTGCAGTAAAAATATCCTTGATGAAATCCTCATCTTTCGTAGTCATTCCAATAACGCCTTTACCGCCACGCCGCTGCGCCTTAAACTCTTCCTGATTAATACGTTTAATATAACCCGTATTTGTAATTGCAACAGTAACATTTTTCTTTTCAATAAAAGCTTCATCCTCTAAATCCAAATCCTGAGCCTCTTCAACTTTTGTAAGACGAGAACGACCATACTTATCTCTTATCAAAAGAAGTTCGTCTTTAATTATAGCATAAACTTTTGCAGGGTCTGCCAAAATAGCAGTATATTCCTCAATCTTTGCCATAAGCTCAGCATATTCATCATCTATTTTTTTACGCTCAAGCCCAGTCAATCTTTGAAGTTGCATAGACAAAATAGCATCAATTTGCAATTTAGATAATGAAAATCTTATCGTAAGCCGTTCATGTGCTTCATCACGATTCTTAGATGATTTAATAATTTTAATAGTCTCATCAATATTTTCTAATGCAATTCTAAGACCTTCTAATATATGTGCTCTAGCTTTTGCTTTTTTCAATAAAAATTCAGTTCGCCGAGTTACAACCT
>WSZW01000170.1 GCA_013139905.1 archaeon | reverse complement strand
ACCGGCCGACAATATTGCCGGCATTGATGGTGATGATGCACAAATTTCTAAACTTTTGGAAAATGCGGCCATTGCCGACAAGGAACGATTGGCACGTACCGTACAGAGTACGCATACCGATGCCGTTGGAGACAATTTGGAAACTAGTCGTTTGTCTGTTTTGGAGAAAGATTTTGATTATGAATCTTTCACACAATCTCCTACCGACTATCCGGTCGAGAGTCTGGGTCATTTACGAAATAGTAGCATAAACAATTTATCCGTAGACGGCAGTACGCAAAAGGCTACTTTGAATTTTATATTTGAAGAAAATTCTCGTCGATGGATTGACATGCATCGCAGTATGATTGAATTTGAAGTGACATTTCCCAGCCCGTATCTGAACGATGGCAATTCTGAGTTGGATAATTTTCTCGACAATTTCAAGTGGAGAAATGGAGGTTACATGTCGATTTTCGACCTGCGAACCATATCAATTAACGATCACAATGTCGTTTTCGATCAGGCCAATTTTGCGCATTTATTTCGATTGGGTCTACTAATGGGCTTGAATGCGCGCTCTGTTGCCTACTTGCGAGCCGCCTACAGTGGTTCGGACAATTTTGTCGACTATGGCAACATGCTCGTATTGAACGAGCAACGACCGGCTCGACGTGTGGACGCAAACTATAATGCCGACGCTCTTATACGTTTGAAAGTAAAAATACCCATAATATTGCTACTAGAAAGCGACCTGGAATCTGGACTTCAATACAGACCGTCGATGGGAAAATTGGCCATCACGTTCAGTTTGCGACGACCGTGCGAGACGTTCTACTTCGACGATTTAGAAATCACCGATTTGGCCGTAAACTATGCAGCTTTTGCCGCATTTCGAGATTCGCAATTTACCGTCGTGCCCAACTCTCTGGTCAGCAATGTCGTTACGGTTTTGTTGCCCTTACACATTGAACAGACAATTTTGACAAAAGTCATTAATATCGACGAGAATGATAAAACCATATTTATGGACAATGATCGTATTGTTCCAGAATTAGTAGGTCAAAGTTTAATGTTGACCGGTCAGAATGTAGTAGATTTCACTCTGTCTAGGGAACAAAATAGCGACTCTAGTGCATACGTAATAGTTTGTTTAGAAAATATGGAAATGAATTCGAATGTTGTTCCGTTACTTTCGGAAATGACACGCTCTTCTTGGCCATACATGCTGTCTGACCAATTTTTTTCCACTCTTTCCAGGGTAACGTTGACATACTCTCAACAAGGCGGAACTGCTGCTGGCGTCGACTTGACTCTACTCTCTGAACATGCTAACGAACTCTATGCCACGTACTTGAAATTTCACATGGAATTTGTCGGAACGACTAGATACGCTTGTTCGTTGGAGAAATTTTGCGAATCACCATTCATCATACTATGTCTGAACAATCACAAACAACCTCGATTTGCAAAAGACAATTTAAACAAGGGAACCATGACTCTTCGAATTGAAAGATCAATTGTCGACGTTGATTTACACATATCAATATATTCGGTAAAGAGAAATTTTTTGTTTCAAAAATTGGACGCCGATCGAGCTGGAAATTTGGGAGTGATGACATCTCATATTGTCTCCTAAAAAAATATGGATCTTACCGACAAGAACATTCTCTACGATCCCGTAGGATCGGATAGCGAAGAAATTGAACGCAATATTTACACACTGGGACTGAGCGGCGAAATTTCTCTAGGAATGAGCGACGATATTGGTAAAAATGATCGCTTTCCGTATCAAATTACGAATACAGACGACAGTTCCAAAGACGGTCAACATTGGGTTTTGTTTCTCAAGAAAAAAAACAATTACGAATTTTTCGATTCTTTCGGTCAATCTGCATTGAATCCGAACGCTTACTACGACATTTCTCCCTACGTTATGATGCACAAGTCAATTTATGAAAATTTAGAAACTTACTTCGACGAAGGATTTGCATTTCAGAGCGTCGATACGAGTGTCTGCGGCATATACTGTCTTGTTCGAATTATGTGCGACAAACTCCACTTGGACATGGTAAAGGACTTACATTTTACTCTAATTAAAAATACCAATCGAAGCAATCCGTTAACATTGCCCCAATCCGACGATCATGTCGACAATGTGCGCGAAGAAGAAAACGATCGTAGACTGATCATGTATATGAAATTCTTCTTATCTAAAGGCTATTGGAAATTATATTCCAGAAATTTTCTCCGTCACATGATAACAACTGTTGATCGTGCATTTGAATAAAAAAACCAGAAATTAAAAAAAGTGTGTTGTTCTTTTGTCTCTACAAAGCAAAAAAAAAAAACGAAAAGGTAAGTGTATTTTTTTTATTTTCAAGCATTCAACACAACATTTCATACAAATTTGAACAAGCAAGAAAAATCTGATTCTGATCAACATTCGGACTTCTAGTTACATAATCGAACGTAATTGAATGTTTTCTCCTATAACGTGCATTCTTATAACGACATTTTACAGATTTCATTGTCGATTTCAACAATTTTTGTTCGTACAAAAGACAACGACAAAATTTGAATATTGTTTTTTGCAACAATTTATCGTCAGTTTTTTCTCTCAATAATATTCGCATAATTTTTCCAGAATAATTTGTAGAATTAAATAGTTCCATAAATTTCAATACCTGAAAAAAAAAAAAAAAATATCTATTTTGATATATATTTACGAAAAGTTGGCTGCAATAAACGACAACAGGCGTAATAAAAATCATTGTTCTCCAATTCGTGTAAGGAAATGTTTTTACATTCTATATTGTAGCACGATAGTAGAATTTTTTTCACATTTTTTCCGTGAATTCGATATTTTTCAAATATCTTATTCAATTTTACTATCGTGTTCTTGTCGAGCGAATCGAATAGCACATCTTCGAAACTGTAAGGTCTTCGTCGTCTCCGTTCTTCAATCAAATCATCCATTACGGCTAAACAGTTGATTTCTAATATATCAGTAGAATAAAGTTTTCCCACACCCTATAAAAAAAAAAATTTTTTTTTTCTTGTTCTTTTTTTCTAATTACTACAATAATTTGCAATAATTTTCGAACTTTTCACAATAATTTTCTTATTTTCTTGCCACTTTTTAACGTGAACTTTCAATTTTTCATTGCATTTAATGGCATTGCGTAAAATGGAGAATTCTTGGACAAACTGATAAACGTTCATAAATTTTTTTTTCCCGCCTGTCGCGATAGCAATTTCTAGTATCGGACATTGTAGTGCGTCGAACGACTCCTTGATCTTCTCTAGTTGTTCTTCGATTTCAAATCCACTACACATACTTAACGTGCAAAGAAAACGAATCGTTTTATCCGTTTTAAGACTTTCAGATATTTTCTGTTCCAATTGGCAGACTATCTGAAACGACATCAAATGCGATAAGAGCGCTTGGTTAAGAATTTCTTAATTTCGCGTAATCTTTCAATTGTTCTTAAAAGCTTATCCCTTTCCATTTCCAATTCGTAGATTACTCGAAGGTTCACCATCAAGCCGACTACCTGAAACGATTAACACGATGGCGATGAATGCGCGCAACTGCAAGAAATTCTATCACTTCGTGTAACGTTAAATTCGCACAATAGGACATTTTTTCTCAATAAAACGGTCTTTTCCATACTATTATCGACAATTAAATTGATGGCTTTCGGATTCATGGGATCGTACAACGTTACAAATTCGTTATTAACGTCGAACGACGAATTGCGCACGTGTACGAAATATATACTATCGTTTTGACAATTTTGAATGCTTCTAAAGAGCGCAATTAACGGCGTCGACATTGTATCTTTTCCGATCCAATAAATTTTTCTATTTTCTTCTTTAAAATCTTTAGATGCTAACTGAAAAAAAAAATTTTTTTCCTTTTTACGCTATCGGCAATACAATGACATGACCTGCCTGACTGAACATTTTAAAATAAATTCTATCGTTAAAAATCGATTTTTTACGACACAAGATATACTTTTTACTTTCAAAAAAAAATATTATGTTACAATTTTCATAATACATGCACTTTATACTCTTTATAGAACTATAATTGTGCAATACAATTTGTAAATCATCCAATTGCCTATTTAATTTCATGATAACTTTGAATTTTTTTTCGAGCAATATGTCCCAATCGTTTAAATTTGCAAAAAAACATTTCTTCCTCGTACATAACACTTGTAACGGCGAAGATGTATCGATGCTTGCGTACAATATCTGTAACAAAAAATTAATAAAATAATGTAGCAAAATCGATATTTTGAATGAGAACCAAAAAATGATCGTTTTTATATATTGGCGAAACTGGCAATAGAACGTGAATTTGCGACGTGATGGTTACATTCTGATATTTGACATCGGTCGATTTTCTGGCAAGAAATTCCGAACTTCCGACATACTTTTTCGTACATAGCAAATCGTCAATGCCAATCGTTGAAGTCGGCAACATTACTTGCAATTGTAATTTTGCCCGCTTCTTCAACAATTCCATATCGTTTGCTACAAATTTCAGGACATTTTTATTCATGATCATTCTATAATATCGCTCTACATTCGCTCCGTATGCCAAGAAAATTTCCCTAACATTACAACCTTGAACACTTTTCACTGCGCGAAGAGTGAAGTTGTTGACTTTTTCGTTACCATTCAATAACAGATGAGTATTGGATTTCATTTTCCATTTAATCAAATTACGTTTAACATATTGTGCTAAAAAAATAACTGTTCTACCTACTTCGAGCACTAAATCCGAACTGACATCTTTTTGTCGTTCTTCATGTTGTTGTTGTTGTTGTGGTGGTTGAGACGTTGATTGCCGCTGTTGAATAACAGTATCAGTTGTTGTTTTTGTTTTAGTTTTTTTGAGGGGAACAATTTTCTGTACTTCCTTATCTTCATCGTCTCCGCTAGTGGACACTTCATCGTCTTCCATTTCCACAATATCATCTTGTTGTTCTAATGTTTGTTGTTGTTGTTGTGTGTCCTCGTCATTTTCAATATCTTCAGTATCGTTATCGCTGTCCGGAACGACATTGGTCTCTTCGGGAAGTTTCGACTTTTTTGCTTTTACGGCACTTTTCTTGACCGATTCCAAAATGGGCGGCAATGTGCGTTTAAAAACTGATTTTGTCGTAGTGCGTGAAGTCATTCTAAAAAAAAAAAAATATACAATCTATTAGTCTTATTCTTTTTTTTGAAGGGGAAAAAATTTTTTAAGAAAAGTAAAAAATAATATATACTCACATTTTTCTTTTTATTTCTCCTTCCACGTTTTTAAAAACAATCTGCACACGTATCAATTCGTGCGCGCATATAT
>WSZW01000026.1 GCA_013139905.1 archaeon | reverse complement strand
GGAGTTGGTGACTTTTTAACCGTTTCAAACAATACCTGCCCAATAACCTGTAACAATTTCTTATCATTCAAAGCAACTACAACCTGCGGCACAAGCGATGAATTCACACAAACGCCAAGCGGATGTTAATTGATTTCTATCGGCAACATAAAAGTATACTAATTTAAATATTCCTAAAGAAACTAACCTATGGAAAAATGTATGGAATATTCTGATTTATTGTCAAAGTTCGAAGTTTTCTTCTCCGAAGTATGCTATGACGAACTTTTAAAGGCAGTCCAGGAATCAGAACCCGTCATTGTTGATTTTGAAGATTTAGAACGTTTTGATTCAGAATTAGCAGACTCTCTTTTATCTGACCCGGACGAAGCATTCCAGGCAATAGACGAAGCCATAGTAAACGTCGATATTGGAGAGACAATTGATTCAAAAATATACGTTCGTTTCAAAAACACGCCCGACTCAAACATAATTGCAATTAAAAACATCAGAAGCAAGCACATCAAAAAATATATTTCTATCGAAGGTATCATAAAACAAGCATCCGAAGTAAGACCGGAAATAACTCTTGCAACATTTGAATGTAAAGCCTGTGGGGAGCGCATAAACATAATCCAGGAAGAACAACATTTAGAAAAACCGTACATGTGCGCCTGCGGAAACAAACAAGGTTTCTCAATGGTTGCAAGAAGAATGGTTGATTTACAGCGTTTAGAAGTTGAAGAATCCCCGGACAGGCTTGATGGCGGTTCTCAAGCAAGAAAAATTGCAGCATTTTTACAAGAAGACTTAGTTGATCCAAAATTCCAAAAAAAAGTAATTCCCGGCGCAAAAGTCAGAATCTATGGCGTTGTAAGGGATATCCCCCTGAAAGTCGAAAAAGGAAAAGAAACAAAACGACGGGATTTATTTATCGAGTCAAATTATTTAGAGACAATTGAACAGGAATTTGCAGATTTAGATATTACCGAAGAAGACGAAAAAGAAATCAAAAAACTTTCAACCAATCCAAAAATATACGAATTGCTCACACAATCAATAGCACCGTCAATTTATGGTTATGAAAAAATTAAAGAATCAATCGCACTTCAGCTTTTCGGTGGCGTAAGAAAAATACGAGAAGACGGCGTTACAACAAGAGGGGATATCCACATACTTTTAATAGGAGATCCGGGTGCCGGTAAATCCCAATTACTAAAATATGTTTCCGGTTTAGCACCAAAAGCAAGATACGTTGTAGGTAAATCTACATCCGGTGCAGGTCTTACAGCAACTGTTGTAAAAGACGAATTCATGCGCGGCTGGGCCTTGGAAGCAGGTGCATTAGTGCTTGCAAATAAAGGAATTGCAATGATCGATGAATTAGACAAAATGAGCAAAGAAGATAGAAGTGCAATGCACGAAGTAATGGAGCAACAAACTGTTACCATTTCTAAAGCAAACGTTCAGGCAACCCTAAACGCGCAAACAACAATATTGGGTGCTGCAAATCCAAAATTCGGAAGATTCGATCCATATACATCTGTCCCGGATCAAATAGATTTACCTGATTCTTTAATCTCTCGTTTTGATTTAATGTTTATTATTCGAGACGTACCAAACAAAGAATCAGACACAAGACTCGTAAAACACATATTAAAGCTTCATGAAAATCCTGAATCACAAAAACCACCAATACCTGCTGATTTGCTTAGAAAATTTATAGCATATGCGAAAATAAATATAAAACCGGTTCTAACCGAAGCAGCGCAAAAAGAAATAGAAAAATTTTACGTATCACTAAGAAATCAACATTCCGGTGATGAGCAATCCGCAGTACCGATTGGGGCAAGACAGTTAGAAGCAATAATCAGACTATCAGAAGCATCCGCAAAAGTTAGACTCGGTGATAAAGTATTGAAAAAAGACGCAAAAAAAGCAATCAGTCTTTTAATGGAATATATGATGGCTGTAGGAATTGACCCGGAAACCGGTCAACTGGACATGGATAGAATTGAAAGCGGAACAACCACAAGCCAGAGAAACAAGATACGATTATTATTAAAAGTAATATCTGAAATGCAGGAAGAATCAAAAGATAAAACTGTTTTAATTGAAGACGTCATAGCCGCTGCAGAAGAACAAGGAATAGACGACGCTGAAGGCATAATATCCAAACTAAAGCGTGAAGGCGAACTTTTCGAACCTAAAAACGGACATATACGGAAGGTATAATCATGGCAACTAAAACAACTTTAATGCCAACCGCATACACGCTAACTATCAAAGATTTAATTGACGGAGAATACAAAACCCCCGCAAACGAGCCTGCATTTTTAGAAACCGCGTGGGGTTTAAGCGTTTTTAAATGTAATTTAATCGCAACCGTAATAGATAATTACGTGAGCGATGACGAGAAATATGCAAGTATAACCTTAGATGACGGCACAGGTGTAATCCGTTCAAAAGCATTTCAAAACACAAGAGTTATAGCCGACATAAAAGCCGGAACAATAATCCAATTTATTGGATGGATAAGAAACTACAATGACGAATTATATCTAGTGCCCGAAATAGTAAAGCCTGTTACCAATTACGACAAACTATCATTAATGAAAATAGAAGCATACACATTCAAAAAAAAGTTTTTAAAAGAAAAGATAGACGAAAAAACAGACCATAAAGAAATAAACGAACAACCAAATGAACAAATCATAAAAGAAACAATTACTACCCCAAAACCAACAGAACCCACAAATACAAAAAGTGCAGATTCAAAACCCGCTTATGAAAATACTAATGCTGAAGAACCAAAAAAAGAACCAACCGAAAAAGAAATAAGACAAAAAGTTGTAACTGCAATAGAATCTCTAGACAAAGGCGAAGGTGTAGATTACGCCGATATACTTAAAAATGTGAATTTAGAATTACAGTTAGTTGAAAAAGCAATTGATGAACTCTTAAGCGAAGGTTCATGCTATGAACCGCGCGCAGGAAAATTAAAGGTGTTATAATATGGCAGAAGAATATGATTACAATAAATTACTGGAAAAAGCAAGAAAGCAATTACCCGACAAAGTGTTTAAACACGAAAGATTAGAAATGCCTAAATTAAGTTCCTTGATTGAAGGAAATAGAACATTTGTAAAAAGATTCACAGATGCCACAAGCATAATTAGACGTGACTCAAAACATGTTATGAAATATTTAGCAAAAGAGCTTGGAAGTCAGGCAAACATGGAAGGAACCTCTGCAGTATTCCAGGGAAAATTCGGCTCATACACAATTAATACCAAATTCGCAAAATATGTTGACCTTTATGTTCTGTGTACTGAATGTAAAAAACCGGACACCACACTCATCAAAGAAAATAGAATGACTTTTGTTAAATGCGAAGCATGCGGTGCAAAAAAGCACGTTGATGAAATAAAGTAGGTGTCTTTTTGACATACATTCTAAAAATTCACGAATCAGATAATAAACAATTAGTTGCACTTTGTGATTCTGAATTATTGGGTAAAGTATTTGAACAAAACAATTTTATTTTAGACATCGACGAAGATTTTTTTGGCGGAGATATTGCGGATGAAAAAACAATTCTAGAATCAATAAAAATCGCACACACAATAAACGCTTCCGGAAACAAAATCGTTGAATTTCTTTTATCCAAAAACATCATAGAAAAAAGTCACGTAAAAACAATTGATAACGTAAAATACGTTATTATTCTTAGAATTTAATAAATTCTATGATTATTTACTTACCATATTTAAAATCGATATATTTGTCAAGATATCTATATATACAATTTATCGCCAATATATTTATTTATGAAATAAGCAGTATCTTTATTAATTTCTGTTATTTTAGTTTTAGTATTTACAGTTTCCATAAGTACGGCAATATTAGGTTGGCTAACCGATTACGCCAAAACGACAACTGATGCTGTACGTTCAGGAACTTCAGGAGTTGTTTCGTGTATGAACCAATTTTTTTAACATATCGAATATTTCTATGATTGCAAACGAAGAGACTGTAACACAGTTCAATGACTCAACATCATTAAAGATATTCTTAAGTATAACGGGCGGGATATTTATCGTGTATGTTTGTTTGCTGAAAAATGTTACTGTTACATCAATTGCACTTACAATAACCAGGTAGGCGTATGAGTGATTGACATGAAATATATTCCAGAAAATACGGTATTATTTTGGGACGAAAGATTGTATGTGTCAAAAGATTGTACGTGTATTGTAGTTACAAAAATGTTTGGATTTTCTAAAAATATTATAGTTTTTTAATGTTTGTTTTGAATATATATTTATCTTTAAAATGTGGTGTACTTAACATGCTTAAAAAAAACATAATTTTATGGTTTTCAATAGTGCTTGTTTTGTTCTTAGCAGGTTGTGTTTCTAAGCCAAGCGTTTATTCTTCAACCGGCGATGAGCTTAATCAAACACAAGAGCAATTTGAATTGTTTACAATAACAAAAGACGGCTCTTTCCAATTAGATGAATGCAAAAGCAGGGGTCTGGAAAATAAAGTAATAATGTTTAAATCAAAATATTGCGGCCACTGCGCAGCCACATTGCCAATTTTTCTAGAAGTGTGCAGGGAAATGGGCGTTGAACCAACAATACTGGACATGACCGTTAACGAAGATAAAGACGAGATTAAATCACATGGCCTTGAGATCATGTATGCACCAACATTTGTTTTTGGATGCGATTATACTGTTGGCGCCAAAACAAAGGAAAAGTATATAAGCATGTGTGGACTCTTTTTGAAATAGGCGTAGTTTTATGGAATATAAAACAAAAAAAATAATACTGACATCTCTGACCGCGTTAATACTTGTTTTTGTTTATTTTGCGGCAAAAACAGTATCTCCCACTTATTTAAAAGACATGGGGCTTTCGCTCCCTTTGCCTGTTTTTACATTTCTGATTTCTATTGTTGATGGCTTTAACCCATGCAATCTTTTTGTATTGACTCTTCTGATGAGTCTCATGCTTTCAGAATCGCATTCCAGAAAACGGATATATGCTGTGGGCTTTAGTTTTGTGGCTGTTGTTTACTTGTTTTATTATTTTTTTATGGTGGCCTGGCTGAACATTTTTAAGTACATTGGTTTTGTGGATGGCTTGAGGATTGCAATTGGGCTTTTTGCAGTTGTGGCGGGCGCCATAAACTGTAAAGAATTTTTCTTTTACCGAAAAGGCATAACTCTTATGATACAAGATACGCATGTAGGACCGCTCAAAAAAAAGATTGATGATGTTTCAAATATGATTAAAGACGCGCCTTTACAGTCATTGATAGGTTCTGCTATAATGCTTGCAATATTTGCATCGCTTGTTGAATTGCCCTGCACCGCAGGTTTTCCGTTGATATACACAAGTCTTTTATCCGGGCTTTATCTTGAGAATAGTTTGATGTATTATGCGTATATTGCCCTTTACAATGCATTTTATGTGCTGCCATTGACAGTCGTCATACTTGTCTTGGGTTATACATTCAATGGAAAACCCATGGATAAAAATACAATGGCTCTGATAAAATTCGTTGGCGGGAGCATTATGCTTTTGCTTGGCATTCTTTTGTTGGTAAATCCCGCTTTAATAGGAATTTAAAAAACAAGGGTTTCTTAGCGTTGCAATCGATGTGCTGCGAATTTTTTTGTTCTTGAACAAAAAACTGTTTCTTTAGATGCATTAATATGTATTTTTACTATTAATGTCACTTCGCATTATGAACCAAAAGGTTTATATAATATTATGCATAATAATGCATAATGGTAAGACCAAGAAAAAACAGGATTGTAGAATCTGAACCTAAAGTAACATATTTCAAGCCGCAGGCAGTTCCTTTGTCACAGCTGCAGGAAGTCATATTAACAGTTGATGAACTTGAAACTATACGGCTAAGTGATCTTACAGGTATGAACCAAACGCATTCGGCACATAGGATGGGCTTTCACCAGTCAACATTCCAAAGGACGCTTGCAAGTGCAAGACAAAAGATATCAGACGCCATTGTCAACGGAAAATCAATAAAAATACAAGGAGGTGCATATATTATGCCAGGAGGAGACACAACCGGTCCTGCAGAAGCAGGAGGAAGAGGTATGGGTCGCGGTCGCAAAGCAGGATTCGGCGGTGCGTCAGCAATATGCAAATGCCCTGCATGCGGACATGAACAGCCGCACATGCGAGGACAGCCATGCATTGAGCTAAAATGCCCAAAATGCAAAGCACAAATGATTAGGGGTTAAAGCAAAAAATATATAAAAGAGGTGAAGAAAATGCCAGGTGGAGACGGAACAGGCCCAAGAGGAATGGGGCCGATGACAGGAAGACGAGCCGGCTACTGCACAGGATACAACCTGCCGGGTTACGCAAATGCAATACAAGGGCGAGGCGCATGTGGTATGGGCGGACGCTTTTTCGCAAGAGGTAGAGGATTCGGAGCGGATTTCTTTCAAAAAGAAATACCTGCAGCACCAGTCCCGCAGCAGCCCTCAAAAGAAGAGCGCATACAAGCAATGGAACAGCAAAAAGCTGCAATTGAAGAGGGTCTGAAACAAATAGAAAAAGAGTTAAATGAGCTAAAAAAGTAAAATTCAAAGTAGGCGGGGTGTTTGCAAAACCATCCTGCCCTGTTTAACTTTTGCATATCTAAAGATTACCAGATAACCATAATTTGGAGGCAATAATATGAAAATCGTAGTCAGTTCAACAGGAGACAGCATAGACCGCCAGATAGATATGCGCTTTGGAAGATGCGCTT
>WSZW01000174.1 GCA_013139905.1 archaeon | reverse complement strand
ATTACCACACATAATACAAGTGTGACCAAATCCACCATAATCTAATATTCCTGGGTTTAAATTGGTTTCAAATTCACAAACATTACATGTGAATCTGTTTTTTTTAATAAATATTTCATTTAATTCATTTCTTTGAATGTTTTTATTACATTTCGGACATTTATTATTCCCATATGATTCAAAACAACCACTACAATAAGGACATTTAAAGTGAAATATATCACTTATTTTTTTTGTTTTCCATCCTTCAAATTTTACTGGCATTTGATCTATAATTAAATGATATATTTTTTGTTTTAAATATTTTCATTTATTTATATTATGGGTAATCTACACAAGATTCTGTATTTTTCCAAGTGCATCGTCTAATTCGTTTGTATGATAAATACCAGCCTTTAAAGAAACCATATTTTTTAAGTGCCATTATAGCATAATTTGAACAAGAGGGATAAAAACGACAAATTATTTTATGGCTTTTGTTATATTTTCGACCAAATTTACCATGCCAGATTTTTTTAATGAGAATTATTGAAAATATTACAAGTAGATTATTTTTTATCACAACTAATTACTTCTTCGGTATAATTACTTGAACTACATTCTGGACATTTTTTTAATTTATCTAGTTCACTTTCATTTGATTCTGCGTTTCTTTTTGCTTGTAGTTGAGCATCTGCATTACAACAATTATAACAAACTTGACTATTGTTGTCTTGTGCATTTTTTTTAATTTGTTTTTCTCTAGATATTAAAGAATGCCATATTTTTCCGCATTCATTACACTTTCGTTTATATTCTTGAATTTGTGTTTTTTGATCTTGTAAGTTGTTTATGTTTTTATTTTCCATAAACGTATTTATATTTGTACATATATATAGGTTTTTGATTTAATTCATTCATCATTCGTGATATTTTTTTTCTTCTTTCAGGGGGTCGAATTCATAGCCGCCGCCCTCATAGAATTGTGAAAAAAATTCAATATAGTGCAGTCTTAGGGCGTGGATTCCTGCGCTGAAAAAATTAAGCGCAAAGGATATTATGTGTCCTATTATGAATAGAAATACGGAAATTATTGTGCTTTTTGAACTGGTTAATGTGGCTCCAAGATTTACGGCGAATGCGAGCCAACCGGTTGCAACGGCTAGCGCCATTAATCTTATGTATGAAACCCAGGAACTAAAAAAGGATGTTAATTCCATAAAGCCCATGTATCCTTTTTTTATTTTGAAAAGAACCGAACTTGTAAGAATTATAATTGATGGAACTAGTAATGTGTTTGCAAATAGGAATGTATAAGTTCCAATTATTCCAATTACGCCTAGTTCTATTCCTATTAATGCTAGTGGTTCTAATAATTCTTTTTTATTTTTACATTCTTTTAATTTTAATAATAATCCTAAGTTTATGTGCACAAGGCCAATTAATAGTGCGAAAACCATTATTTTGATTGGTTGGGTGTATGTGTTTAGTGGTGAAGAAATAGATATTAAATCACCAAAGAAACTTCCGAAAACAAAACCAAAAATGATTGTTGAAAATGCGCTTAGTGTTAGAATAATTGAATAGTCTTTAAGCGTTTCGTCATGTGTTTTTGCCCAGATTAATATGGACGCTAAAAATAAAGCAAAACCATATGCTATGTCTGTAAGCATTATTCCAAAAAATATGGGAAATGTTATTGCAATTAATGGTGTTGGGTCGAATTCTTTGTATTTTGGAAGTGCGAAAAGGTTGGTCAGGCGTTCAAAACTTTTGATTATTTTTGGGTTTTCAAGTTTTGTTGGCGCGTCATTTGTTTCTTTTTTTGATAGTATGCAGATATCCAGATCATTTAGATGTTTTATGTCATTTTTTGCAATCCAGGCTTCTAAGAAAAAGATATCTTTTGTTTTGATTAACAAAATATCTTTACTTGATCTGGATTTTATGTTTTTGTATCTTTCTTCTATGGCCAGGATTAGTGGTTTTTTAAGTGCGATTTTGTTTAATTTCTGTTTGTTTTTTTTAATTTCGTAAGTAATGTTTTCTATGTTTTTTTTGATGGTTTTTATTTCGTCTTTTGGTTTTTTAGAGAGGTGGCTTGTTTTTAGACGTTCAATGTCCGCCAGACGATTAAATGCTAAATCTTCATTTTCTTTTTTAATCATGAAAAAAATGTGTGATATTTTATTGTTTTTTTCTTTTATTTGTAGTTTATGAATATAGCCTAGTGTTTTAAGATAATGTAGGTTTTCATTTTTTGTTATGGCGATACCGGTTGTGATATTTTTGCTTGAAGAGAAGTTATTTATGGAGGTGTTGCTTTTATTAAATACTTTATAGAGTATTAATTTTCGTTTATTTTTGCTTAATTTTTTGTTTAGGATGTTTGTTTTTTCATTTATGTTGTTTATGGTTTTTAGTGTTTGATCTAAATAAATTGTTGCCCAAATATCAAAATTAGAATCTTTGATAGTTTTAAATTTTTCTTTGTTTGGTTTTTGAAAATATTTTTCTATAAATGTTGCTGATTTAAATGTTTTTTTTATTTGTTCTATGTTTTTAATATTGGTTGCGGCAGATTCTATTAGAATATTTTTCTTTTTAATTTCGGGTAGAAGATGATTGTATTTATTTTTTATTTTAGTTATTTCCAGAATGCCTTTTTTTTGTAAATTTTTGATTATTTTATTTTTGTCGTTTATGTGTCCTGCAATTTGTATTTTACACATTGTTTTTGGTTTAAACATAAAATTCACATAAATAGATTTGTAGATTTTGAGCTATACAAAATATTTACTGGTTTTTTAACTTGCGCAATTAATCAAGTGTGATTGTGTCGGAAAATAGTTTTGCAGCGAATTGTATGTTAGCCATTCCTTTTTTTTGTAAATTGTTTATGTCTTTTTTATTTTGGGTATGCAATTTGAAAGTTTCTGCTTGTAATTCCTTTTTTATTTTTTTTAATCGGGTTTCTTTTTCTGATGTATTCTTTTTTTTGTGTTCTATAAGGTCTAAAGTTAATTCTTTTTGTCTTTTTTCAATAAGTGATTTTATTTCTGCTTTTTTTTTATCTATTTGCTTTTCTGATTTTATTTCTTCTTCTAAGACTAAAGATATGCTTTTAGCTAACATAAGATTATTTAGACTTTGCGCGTTTATATCTTTTTTAATATGTATTTTATTTTACGCAAAGTATAGAATTTATTTATTTAAGTATTCTAGAACTTTTGAAAATGCCGGTCTTGTTATAAGAACACCGGATATTACACCGATTATTGTTGTAAATGCAAATCCTTTAACACCGCCGGCTGCAACGGTTAATAGTGGTATCATTGCGGCAATTGTTGTTGTGGCGGATGCCATTATAATGAAAAATGCGCGTTTAAGTTTTTTTGTAATATTCATTTCTTCTTTTTGTTTGTCTGCTTCGTCGGTAATTATAATTTGATCGTCTATTCCTGAACCAATTGCGGCTACTATTCCTGCAATTGATGGCAGGTCGATTGTCCATTTAACAAGTGCTGCAAAACCAAGAATGATTACGATTTCACTTACAGAAGTTAATATCATCGGTATTACTAAGTTTGGATTTTTGTATCGCAAAAATAAAATTACCGATACGGCAAGTATTGCTACAAATATTGTAAGAAGCGCCATATTCATGAATTCTTTTCCAAGTGTTGGGGATATTTCATTTATTTGCACAATTTGTATTTTTGATGGAAGCGCTCCTGATTCTAATATGGATTGAAGTGTTTTCATTTGTTCTACTGCATCTGTTTGACTGTTTCCACTACCGGTTATTTGTGGTGTTGTTAATTTTTGACCGCGCAGGGATGATGCGATTTTAAGCGAATCGGTCATGTTGTCATCAAGATAAAGTTCTATTTCTGCATCCAGGTATGCGTCGTTGATGCTTTTTGATATAATATTGGCATCTTTTGTTATTTTTGCAAAACGCTCTGCTGATTCTGTGGTTGTTACGATTTCGAATTGGAATCTGTAATTGTCTGCGCTAATTTGTCTTACGTTTGAATGTTGTGCGTCTTTGAATACCTGAAGTATGTCTTTTCCCTGGTATATGCGTCCGGATAAAGTTACAAAATCAGAAGTTATGTTTGTTATTATAAAATCTATATTGTCCAGAGTGAACATTTTGTTTATTTGTTGTTCTGTGTTATTTATTATGACTGTGTTATTTGAAACAGTTATGTCATATGCTTTTCCGTCTAATTTGTATGTTCCTTTATTGTCTGTTAAATCTATGTTTCTTGGGATGTATGCTTCGAATTTACCTTGTCTTTCTAAAAGCATTCTTAGTTGTTCTTCGGTGGAGCCTGCAAGTTCGACTTCTATATACCATTTGTTGTCTATTTCTAATGGTCTTATTTTTGTTTCTTGTAATCCAAATGCAGATAGTCTTGTGTTTAGTACGGTAATTGATTCGTCAATTATTGCTTTTGTGGATTCTTCAGGTAATACTATAGCCCGAACACCGCCTTGAAGATCTAAACCTTTTAATATGTTGGTATGTAGTTCCATTGTTCCTGATTCTCCGGGAGATGCTGAGGGTCCAATTGCTATTAATGAAAATAAAAGTATTAGTAATGTGAGGATGATTCTTGGTTCTTTTAGGAATCTAAACCATTTGTTTTCTTGATTCATAATTTTTTCTTCTCCGCATAAAGTTTAAGGATGCCTACATTTTGGAACCAGGTATAGAATATGTCTGCAGTTAAACCCATAATAATTACAAGTGCAATTTCGTCTAAAATAATTGATGTTGATATGAGGTATAATACAATCATTGCAATGATAGATGTTATGGACATTGTAAGTCCTGTTTTCATTGATGATTTTATACGTTCATCTACTGTTCCTTCTGAGCGTCGTTTTAATACTCTGGTGGAGAGTAATATGTCTGTATCAATGGAATACCCTATTAGTATTAATAGCCCCGCAATGGTTGCCATTGAAAGATTTAGACCCAAAAGGTTCATACCAACGATTGCTGTTGTAATGTCTGCAAAACTTGCAAATATTATTGCAAATGATGGTACGAATGAACGAAATAAAAAGAATACAATTATACTCATAAAAATATATGCTATTAATATAGCTTTTAGTGCTTCTGTAAAGAATGCAGCACCCAGGGATGCGCCTAGTGTATGTATTGATGAACTTTTATATTCTGCGCCTGATTCTGAAATTGCAGTTTTTAATAGTTCTTTTGTAATTGGTATTTTGGATTCTATGGTTATTGTGTTTGTGTCTTTTAGTTGTTTGATAATTATTCGTGAATCTGTTGCTGTTTCTAAGTTTTGTTTTAATGCATCTATATTTATTGTGCCGGTTATTTCAACCATTGCTTGTGTTCCTCCGGTAAAATCAATACCTTGAGGGACTATAAAACCGGTAGTTATTTGTTGATTTCCTAAGAATAAAAGTACGCTCAGAAGTACTATGGATGAAAAGAGTAGACCGTTTTTATAATTTTTAATTATTGTGTCTAATATGTTATCGAATGTCATGTCTCAAATTTAGACAATAGGTTTTATATTGTTTATTGTTTTTTTGTATTTTTTTAAAGAAAAAAGGCAGGAAAATTCTATAGAATCCAAAAAATTAATTTTGGTCTCTCATAGAAATCATTTTGTTTATTCTTGTTACTTCCTTCCAATTGCCTCTTAAAGCCATTTGACTTTTCATTTCTACCAAACTTTCTATTTCCATTTAATCACCGATAAATTCCTATAGCTAGTTGTTTTTATCTCCCAAAATAATTTGTCAATAATTTTAACGTTGTACGTTGGTTCTCTTTTTATTTAAGAACAAGCCATAGAGGCCATAATTATATTAACAGGTTATGCAAAAATTTTACCCTAAAATTTACTATCATATATAAGATAGGTGTATTTTATAAAGTTTTCTATTCCGGACTATATAGTTTAGATTTTATTTTTATGTTTTTTATTTAGTTTCCAAATAAACCCATTGGCACCCAATCTTTGTCTTTGTTATCTTTTTTTGTTGGTTCTTCTTTTTTTATGGTGTCTTGTGTGGAGGACCAATTTGGTTGCGGTTGTGATACGGATTCAGAAATTGTTTGTGTTTGTTGATTTCTTGTTTTTGCCTGTATTGCTGAATCCATGATAGATCCTAAAAAACTTGAACCGCCAGATGGTTGATTTGAACCAAAACCAGATGTTGATCGTTGGGTGGTTGGTTGTGTATTTTGAGTATTAAATGTATTATTTGGTTGTGTGTTTTGGTTATTCATAAATGCGTTATTTGGTCGTGGATTAGAATAATTATTGGATGAATTGTTTAATGTGTTGCTATAAGAATTATATGTTTTTTGTGGTTGCGGCGCGGTTGTAGAAAATGCGGATGGGTTTTTATTAAAATCGCTTTCAATTTCACCAATTCTGTTGTTCTGGAGATTTTGTTTGTATTCTCTTTCTTCTTCTTTTATACGGTCTATTTCTTCTCTTAATTTTTTTTGTTTTTCGGGGTCGATTTCCGGGTTGTCTCTTCGTCCATATTCGAAAAGACTGTCAAATTTTGATTTTGGTCCCGGGATTTTATATTTGTCTTTTTTTTCTGTTATTGTTTGTTTAGGGGTGTAACTATATTCAAAATTATCTGTGTCTTGGAGTTCTAAGTATTTTTGTTTTGTTTTTGGAATCCAAGATCCTTTCTTTTTAGTATATAGTGCTGCAAGTGATGATGCAATTGCAATACCGGCGTATAATTCCCACATAATTATTTCTTTGGTGTGGTATGTATTTTAATGTTTGCATTTTGTTGATTGTTTTGATGTGTTGTTTAGTTATTTTTTAGAATTTAAGTTTTGTTATTATTGTGTTTTGTTTTTATTGAAAATTATGTCTTTGGTGTATCCTTTTTCTTCTGCAAGTTCAAAATATGTTTTGGTTAGGTATTTTTCTTTTTTGAAACCAAGAAGGTTTGCTGTTTTTTTAATGTCTTGTTCTAATCCTTCTATTTCTATATATTTTCCAAAAGGAAGTTCGTCTAAAACAATTTCTGTGTTTTTATATTGCCAGGTTTCTCTTTTTTTTTCATAAATTTTTGTTTGTTTGAAACCGAGACGTTCAATAAAAAGAATGGCTTTTTTTAAATTACTTATTTCAAATTCTATTTCTTCCCGGATTTGCATGGTGTCTGATTTTTCTCGCGGACCTTTGTAGCACATAGTTGTTTTTTTGTCTGATCTTATGCGTAAAAGACAGTCGTTTTTTTTGAATGTGTTATTTTTATCAAATATGATGTTTTTTTCGAAAAATAATCCTTTGTTTTTTGCGCCAATTGTTTTTAGTTGTTTTTTTATTGTTTTAAAATCATTTATTTCGATTTTTATTTCGATTTCTTTTGTTGTTTCTGTCATAAAAAACACTCTAGTATTTTCCGCGTTCGGTTATTACTGCGTCTATTAAATTCCACGGGGTTAGGTCAAATGCCGGATTTCTTATTTTAGCGCCTTTTAGGGTTCGTAAATCTATCACTTCGCCACGGCTGCGTTCTTCTATTGTGATTTTTTGTCTTTTATCAATTTTTAGTGTGTTTCCAAGAAAATATACGGGAACGCCTTTTTGTTTTGCGGCAAGTGCTATCATGTGAGAGCCGATTTTGTTGTAGACGCCTTCTTTTCTTACGGCGTCTATACCCATGATTACTGCATTTGTTTGGTTTAGGAAATATAAGGCGGCTGAATCTACTATATATGTGACCGGTATGTTTGTTTCTATTAGATCTTTTGCTGTTTGTTTTCCCTGTAATTTAGGTCTTGTTTCGGTTACAATCACTCTGAAATTTTTTCCTTCTTTTTTGGCCATTTTCAATGCTTCTATAACTTCGCTTGAATGGCAGTGAGTCATTATGGTCGAGCCGTCATTAATGTGTATTTGTGCGTGGGCTGCTATTTTTGTTTTAGAGTCTTTGAAAAATGAGATTAGGTTCTTAAAACTGTTTTTGTCTTTTTTTTCTTTTAATATTTCTATTGCGTTGTGAAGCGGGACGGCGGTTGGTCGTGTTTGATTTAATCGTTCACACATCAAATCGAATTCATCGTTGAATC
>WSZW01000042.1 GCA_013139905.1 archaeon | reverse complement strand
ATATAGATGTGGAACTTGTAGATCCAATAATACCGACAAATGTATCTCAAAATGAATTTTTCATATTCGAAAGCAAGATAACATGTCTTGATGGAGAATGCGGATCTTTTGATGCGACGTTAGATCCCGAACAAGCAGAAGATAATGATGGAACATCAGGACCCATATTTATAGACACCAAACTATGGCCAAAAAATGTAGTCAATAATGACACTATATATCTGGACATCCGTGCCAAGGATCCGCAAGGAATCGTATCAATCACAGTTGATATGGGCGGAATCGAAACAATCACATTAAATTTGACAGAGGGTGACTTTTATGAAGGGCGATGGATGGGAACCTGGATTGTGCATGATGCATTGAACATTGAATATAATGCGACGATAACCGCAATAAATACATTAGGATATTCTAATGAAATTAATATCCTATGGGAAGACCCTATCAGGATTGGAGATACAATGCATGCCGAATTATTTGTAGATGGGACATTTTATAATCTTGATGCTAAAATAACAGTCCCTCATGATTCTCTTTTAGGTGATATGACTTTTGGAGATGATTCAACCCCTTATGGGGGTTGGGGGGGTAGTACACAAACTAATATCCGAAATCATATAACTGCAGGTGCTACGGCGGTATTTATCGGTATTGTAGATTATGATTCAGTCATCTGTAATAAGACAGATGGAAGAACTTATGGTAATATTGATTATTTTGAAGATTCTGTGTGGGTATCTTGCTGGAAAACGAATGATAGCAATTATTTTAAAGTTATAACAATTCCAGATGGAACTTATGTTAATAGTCAATGGGGATTTAATGCTGAAGTTACAGACATTGATTACGCACCGCCCGTAATAGAGACCAATCAGACATATCCATATCAGCCAGTCGGTGGCGATAATATCACAATAAATGTCATTGTCAGTGATTATAACAGACCTGGTGTCGAGTGGGTCAATTTCACATTGATTAATCCGCTGGGCACAAAAGTCATAAATAATGAGAATGGGACAAACTATTATAACAGTTCACTCTGGACAACATATTGGAATTCGTCGTATTATGTGATTGATATGATCGGCACATGGAATGTAAGTATACTTGCCGGAGATGGTGACGGAAACAGCACATATAGCACATGGACATTTGATGTGACCACAAAAGTGATTCCTACGACTGTCGGCGCAAGACCGTTCTATACGACATCAGATAATCCGCAAGATGGAACATTTTCGAATTGCTTATCTGATTTGCGTGCCGGTGATGAATGTATTAATAATTGGACTGTGAATGCCACAGGTCCAGGAGATACAACATGGGAATTTTTTGTGGAATATAATGCAACGACATACAGTGCTTATATTACGGATAATGTTACTGAAACTGTAAACATTACAATAAAAGATGTAACCGCACCGCAATATTCATTGAATCAGACCAATTCAACAGGTGCAGAATCTGATGTCCTGTTCAGCCTTCACTGGACAGATAGCGCTCTCTTAGGATACATATTCTCATTCGATAATGGGACAGGAACATTTGTGAATGACAGTTATGTCGGCATGACTGGAACCGGCAACTGGTCAAATGTCACAAAATGGGTCAATTCAACAGTCGGGTCGACAATCAGGTGGCAGGTCTATGCGAATGATACTTCGGGGAATATGAACGATTCTATTATTTACAGTTTTAATACAATAAGTACAAATATCAATATAAACATTCATGAGGCAGACAATTCAACAGACAAAGCATGGTCTATTCTTAATATCCCGCTGGATTTCAATTATTATTGTTATGCCGGGATGGGCGGGTGTGATGATAGTTTTGCAGCGGATAGTGACGGAAGTACTGCAAATTTTACAATAGACAATATAGGCGATTCTGTTGATGTGCTTGTTTATGTTACTTCGGATTTTAACAGTTCGACATTTATGTTATGCTCAAGCACGGATGATGATAATGATGGTGATGATGAAAATTGTAAAGATTCACCTATAACGGGGCAGAACGGGGCAGACAATTTGCAGATATATATTAATGTAAGTGGTTCCTGGGGGTGGTATAATGTTTCTAATTCAAATCGTGATGGTGCTGCATATGCACTTGCTGTTGATTGTGATGTTCCGGCTAATATAAATGCGAGCGGTATTGACTTTCAGGTGCGCGCGCCTTATGGTACGCAGGGAAGTTACGGTACTACAATAATTTTTGTAGCTTATAATAATATCTGTAGTGATGGAGATGAAGGAACTTATTATACTCCTTAGGTGTTTTTCATGATTAGAAAACTTTTTGTTATGTTATTTGTTTTTGTATGTTTTTTTTTAAGTTTTGTATGTAGTGTTTTTGCAATAGGGGTTTCGCCTGCATTTTTTGATGCAGGGGTTCTTGAGATGAATAGGACTTACGAATATTATGCATATTTGAATAATGAAGATAGTACGGTACATAACATAACGCTTTTAATAACACCAAGAGCAGCGTATCTTGAGCAATGTGCTTTATTTTTCCCAAAGCAGTTTGAGATAAAACCCGGCGAAATAAAGGATATAAAAATTTTGTTAAACACAAGTTCCTGTGAGTTGACGCCCGGAAATCACCAGCTTATAATTTTGCCTGAAGTTGCAGCAAAATCAAATGTTGGTGTTAATACTGTTTCTTTATCTTCGATAAGTGTGCAATTTTTAATTGAAGGTGAGGTAACTCCAATGCTGGTACTTGAAGATTTTAATATGCCTGCGAAGCTTGAATTCGGTGAGGAATTTTATTTTTCATTAACTGCAAAAAATACAGGTAATGTGCGTGTTGGTGCAATTCCGTTTGTTAATATAAAAAAGCACGGGGTTGTCATACATACTGCGAAAGGCACAACGGAGGCGCTTATAGAACCAGGCATAACAAGAAAGTTTGAGTTTTCGCATAATTATCCTCTTAAATCAGGCGAGTATGTTGCAAGCGCATTTGTAAGATATTTTGACGGGCAGGTTACTAACATAAAGGATGTTTCTTTTAATGTGATTAAAAGCAGTATTTCAGAGGAGGTAAAAAATGAGGGGGGGGATGACAGCATATCAATTGCTCCCGGTTTTTTTGAGACTATAAATATTGGCGAGGTGGATGATGTTTTTATTACAGAAGAAGAGTTTGTGTCTGAAAATTACAGAGATAATGATATGGGGATAGTCATAGTTGATCTTGAAGCTTTTATTGTTGCACCGAGTGTTTCTGTGTTGTTTAGTTTTGAAAATATGAATGATTCTGATATAAATTATAGTTTTAGTGTGGCTATTTTTGACAGCAATGGTCGTATGGTGACAGATATAAAAGAGGACAGTACTATTCGCGCGTTTGAACTTAAAAAAGTAAATAAAGTGATGTATGCCGGTTTAGATAAAACTTATGCTGTTGAGGTGGATTTAATATATGATGTGGGCGGAACTAAAAAAACAGTACAGAGGCGCGTTATTGTAAAAGCGCATTCAAGCCCTACAGGATTATTTGCTTACACAAGTTCAACAGGAATTTTTGTTGTTGTTTTGATATTTATTTCATTGTATCTTTTTAATAAAAGAAAAATGGTTCCGCACAGAGGAAAAAAATCATTGGATGCTGTTTTAAATAAATACAGCAATATAGAGAGAAATATAAGTGCTGCAGAAGACAGCATACATCGACTGAAGAAAAAAATCAGGCGCTAAAGATGGATGAAAAAAGAAAACTTCGCGAAATAGGGTATGCAATGGCGTTGTTTATAGTGTTGGGTGTCCTTGTTGTTTTGTTAAATGGTACGGGATTTATTTCTACCCCTTTAGGCTATGTTGTAAATACTACGATTTCTGTATCAATTGCTCCGGAACTTAATCATATTTTTTATGAGGGAGAATCCGTAAATCCTTCAAAGGATTATGTTTTTCAGATAGGTCCTATAACTACAGATGGGCTTTGGCATAGTTATAATAGTACATATGGAGGAGTTTTCGCAGGATATGATATCGGAACTTATTCAGACAATAATACAAATCTTTTTAAATTAAGAAACACAGGAACAAGAACAATTGATGTGCTTATAGCTTCTTCTGATTTTGATAATGGTGTGATTGGCGATGGAAATTATATTGATGTTAATCAATTCGGTGGTGATTTTCAGATATATATTCCAGAGATAGGATGGAGAAATGTTTCAGATAATAATAATAGGGATGAGGATGGAATTAAAAATAATGAAGAGCTTTGCATAGCCAATAATCTTGTTGTAGGTGCAGAGATTAGCGGGTTTGATATTCGGATACGTGCATGGTCAGATATAGATCCGGGTAATTATACAGCACATATAATGGTGTCTGTTTTTGAAAGCGACAATATTGATGTTTGCACAGGAGTTGGAGATTATGTTTTGTCATAAAAGCATAAAATTGGTATTTTTGAAGAATGCAGCATTTTTTGCCTTTTTGGTGTTGTTTTTGATTATTGAATCACAAAGTGTTTTTGGTTTGGGTGTAATTCCATCGTATATAGATGTTGGAGAGATTACGCAGGGAGATATGCATCTTTCTTCTTTTGAAGTTATAAACCGATTTAATTATCCTATGCCGATAAACATAACTTTTGAGCTTACGCATTCGTCTTCTTATCTGAAAGAAAATGTGATTTTTTTCCCTTCAAGTACTATTTTGTATCCGCAAAATAAATCAAAAGTTTTTAATGTACTTATTATGGATACAGAACACCTATCCATAGGCAATCATTTTCTTGTGTTTAGGCCATATCCAATACCGCTTGAAGATGCGGCGTTGAATTCAAGTCAGAATATAACGGTTGCTTCGTATATTATGCAGACAAGTGCGTTTGCGCTTAATTTTGATATCGTTGCGTTGGGTGGTATAGTTAAAGATGTTGTGGATGATGCGTCGGCAAGTACGTCGATGCCCAGTGATTCAATGATGGTAGTTCAAACAACTGAAGAGGTGGTAAAAAACATCGACATTATATATCCCTCGTTTTTTAAGGTTGCGCATAAGAACGAATCGGTTATAATAACAGTAAAAAACGAAGGAGATTTTAATTTCACCAATCTTACAATCCGTATAATTACTGAGCCGTTTTTTACTGTTGAATATAATAGCACTATAGGTACTCTTTTTTTAGGCGAGGAAAAGAAGATAAATTTGAATATGTCCGGGTTTTCAAGTACATATCACTATGTAAAAATGGTTGTTTCTGATGGGGTGGATGAATGGGTGGAGGCTAGCATGATAGTGTATGTTCCTGATATTTCAAGAGCTGCGGTTTTATATGATTGCATAGTTTTTGAGCCGCAGGACATAAAAATAAAACCAAATACAGAAACATCAATAAGAATTTCTGTTTTTAATAATTGCGATATTGCGCTTAATAATGTTAATGTTATTATAAGTAATATAGTCACGAAAAACATAGGGGTTTTAAATCCCAAAAACACATCAATTGTTGAATTTTTAATTTCCCAAACAGAAATATATAAAGAATACCCAATTTCTTTTATTTATGACGAGGGTGAGAGCGCGGGTGTGCTTCGTGTGTCTTTAGAAAACGGGACAATGCAGATTATTTTTATATTGTTTGTATTTTTATTACTAATTGTTGGATGTTTTTATGCATATAAGCAGTTTAGGAAACGGAAGCCCTTTATATCTAAGCGTAAGAATGATAAATATTTTAATTATAAAAAAAGACTTAGAAAATATCTGAGGGTATAAGGCATAATTATTAGTTTTAAGTAATACAAAGGTTTATATATTTTCATTAATTACTATTATTTAGTGGTACTTATGAGATCTGTAAATTTTTTTTTAATCGGGATTTTATTTTTTATTATAGGTATTATTGGATATGCATCCGATGTTTTTCATTTTGCTTTCGGGGAGTCTGGTGAAAACAGTATAACTGCAAATATAATATATTCTTATGAAAATCAGGATTATATTGATTTTTGGTATGAAAATAAGAATCAAATGGCGCGTGTTTTTAATCTTTATATAATGCAATTTAATAATTCCGGATGTATTGATCATAGTAATTTAAGGGCGCTTATTATGCCTTATGGTGTGGTGTCTGAGAAAGCATTTGAACTTGCAGATGTAAGCGCGGATGATATTGTTGTTGCATATGCACTTCATTCTTTTGTATTTAATGAAATTAGTTATGTTCCTGTTGATGTTGAATTTGATGCTGTTGAAACAATGTTTAAGAAAAATGGTGATTGTTCGGAAAAATCAGTGCTTCTTGTAAGTTTGCTTATGGCAAGAGGCATAGATGCTTATGTTGTTGAAGGAAATGCTCATAGATATGTTTTTGCGAAAATTGATGATGTGTGGATGCCTATTGACGCAACAGCAAAAGATTTTTATTTTGTTTATAACGTATGGGATGATGAGAAATTAAATCGCCATTATGTTCCTGTTATGCAGGCGTTTATATTTGATGAAAATAATGTTTTGTTTAATAAAGATTGGTGTTTGAGTACTTAGTTTTTTAATGTATTTGTTCTATTTTTTTAATAATTTTGTATTCTTTAGATGGTGTTTTTATATGGTAATATATCAATTATATAAATACTATTTATTATTCTATGTATATTGATTATATTTATTATAGAAATATATATAAACTCGTATAGTCTAATAAAAAGTCATGCCTATAAAAAATGGAATTTCTCTTGGGAAAGCTGATAGGGTTATTGTACGATTTCTTGAAAAATCAGAAAAAACACTTTCTACTTACGAGATTGCAAAATCGCTTAATCTTTCATGGGCTACAGTTAATACTCATTGCTATAAGCTTATGTCATTTGGAGTTATTATAGGTAGAAATGAAGAAGTGAAGATTGGTATGAAACGCATTGTTTGGGAGCTTATAGGCAGCTCTACGGATGTTTAAAGAATTTGTGTGATTTGGATGAATAAACAATATGGTGCTGCGGGTAGAAAAGAACGGTTTTATTTATTTGTTGCGTTAGCAATGTTTTTTTCTTTTGGTTTTGTGAGCAATGTTTTTGCAGTTGAATTAACTAATGTTTCTATAAGTCCTTCCACTATATGGATTAACCAATTAACCGGTGAATCAGATATAAAATTGTTTGCTGATTGTGTTTCAAATAGTACGGCAAATGTTACTGCTCTTATTACGGGCGCATCCACAATTTCTGTTGATATGATGCGCAAGAATAATACAAGCATATATACCGGAACGTACGTTATTTCTTCTTTTGGTGGTTATAATGCTACGGTTACATGTGGTAATGTTAATGAAACAGATACAACCATTGTGCCTTTTTATGCTAACTTATTGGATGTGAATGTTATTTCAATATCTGAAACCGCGGCGTATGCAGGAAATATATCTGTAGTTAGGGTAGAAGTTTTGCTTAATGGTGCGCCTTTAACTGATGGTGCGGATTTTAGTGTGTTATTGAAGGATTCTTTTAATACTCTGAATGTTGATGTGCGAGAAATATCTATTGATGATGGGGTGTATGAACTTGTATGGGATATTCCCGCAGTTGAGCCGGGAGATTATGATGTATATTTAGTTGTTTTGTTTGATGGAAATTCATTTACGATGCAGTTTGCAGCCCCTATTAAAATTAGGCCACCTGTGGAATTGGAGATATTAAAACCTTCTGTTGATATGATATATTCTTTGACAGACACAAAAGAGGTTGAAATCGTTGTAAGGACAAAATATAATCTTTTTTTGATTGATACATTGCACCAATCAGACTTTTGTGTTGAACTTGATGATAAGGAACTCCAGATTGATAATTTTACATTTGATAGTGTAACAGATACATATAGTTTTTTTGTTGATTTGTATAGGATTGATCCTGAGAAATATGATTATGAGCTTTTTGCGTGCGTTAATCCTGATGGTTTTCCAAAATATAAAAGTGATTTTTTTGTGCCGGTAGAGTTTATGGTTGATTTTGAAGGTGTTTTGCAGGATGCGAAAAAAAATCATCTGTCAGGAGTTACGATAATTCTTGTAAAAACCAGCGGTGGTGCTACTTATGATGAGTGTGTTACGGATAGTTCCGGTTTTTGTTCTGTGACTATTCATCCCGGGATATATGATATTGAGATGGTTTTTAGTGATATTTCAGTTAAGTTGTATGATGTTTTGCTTCCGGGTAAAGGTAATTCTTTTAACAGAATACAGGATATTGTAAGATATGACCGCTCGACGAATACACAAATTGATGGTTTGAAAAAAATTAGGAATTTTGTTGCAGTTGATTTTATGCTTCCGTATGATGGTGCAAAAGTAATTATGTCTGATGCAGGTGATGGGGATTTTCAAGTGTTTATGTGTTCTGAGTGGAATTTTGCAGATAGAGTATGTTTAGGTATTTGGGAGCCTTTTGATTTTGGGATAAATTATTTTGCAAATAAAATAGAATTTGAAACTGACGAGCTTTTTGCATTTGTAACAGGTGATCGGGATTCGCTTAAAGTTGAGATGGATGAATATCAGGAGAAATATTTTGTCGGTGAGGAAGTGAGCCTAAAAGGGATTGTTAAAGATAGTAATGGCAATGCTGTGGCTGATGCGAGTATAACATATCGTTTTGGAGATATTGAAGGAAGTACGCTTAGCGAGGTTGACGGGTCTTTTAGAATAAAAGCAAATGTTCCTGAAATTAAAGGTGTATTTGATGTGTTGCTTAATGTTGAAAAATCTCCTTACATTTCTACAAAAAGCACAATGGTTTTTGAAACATATAAAAAAGAATCAATTGATTTGAGTGTTCCTCAATCATTATCTGTTAGTTTAGATAATGAAAAGTCTATTGCGGCGAGAATTAAAAATACCGGACAGACTACAATTTTAGATGTAAAATTAATTGTTTCTGACTTATCTTCTAGTTGGTATAAGATAACACCACATAATATAGATATTTTGAAGCCCGGGGATGAAAAAGAGGTTACGATAACATTTTTTGTATCTTTAGATGATTGTGCGAATATAAGTTGCAAACAAGAATATGATTTGCAGATTTCGGCGCAATCTGGCGGCGGAGTTAAAGCAACTGATGGATTTGTGATGTATCTTGAAGGTGCTTTTGATTCTGTAGATGAACAGAAAACTGCAGAAATTAAAGCTGGTTTTTCAGAAAATATTGTATCCGGAATTGTTTCTGTTGAAAATTCACTTACTGGCTTAGCATTTGGTGCGGAATTGCCGGGCAGTTATTTAATTATACTTTTTTTAGTCGTTATTTTTGTTATAATGAAATTATTGAAGATACCAAAAAAACAAAATTTAAATGAAATACATAGGATGTTTGATGAAGTACTGGCAGATGAAATTAAAGCAGAAGTTTTGAGGGGTGCAAAGGAATTAAACATAAGTGCAAACCGTAAAAAAAGCGAAGTAGGGAAAAACAGAAAAATCGCGAAGAAGATGAGTGATTCTAATGCAAAAAAAGATATAAGGAATATTCTTGCAAATCCGTTTGATTGATTGATTTTTTAGAATGCAGGTATTTAAATCAATTAATTTTAAAATTATGGCTTAAAAACGAAAGGATTATAGGTTATATTTATATACTACTTATGCATATAATATCTTTGGGAGTTATTTATTCGATAATTATATGTCATTTATATGTTATTGAATAAGAAAGATTTGAGGGAGATAAAATGAAGAAATCAATTAGTTTGTTTTGTATAATATTGTCGTTATATATTGTAGTTGTTTTTGTTCTTGATACACCGAGTGTGTTGGCTGATGGAGCAAACGATGATTTAAGTGCGAATGTAACAATTGGCACATCCGGTCCTTCTGTTGGTGCAATAACATGCGTTGACGGGGCAACTATTACATTGAATGCTGAAACAACAAAAATTTTGAATTGTTCTGCTACGATTACGGATTCAAATGGATATCAGGATATAAGTTCTGTTCGCGGAACATTTTATAATTCTACAACTGAAAGTGAAACCGGAGATACACAGGATAATTATAAGAATGCTACCTGTGCATTTACAAATGCAGGATCCGGTACTGACAGGAATATTGAATGTACATTTACGGTCTGGTATCACGCAAATCCTGCTGACTGGACAGTATATTTTAATGCAACAGATGCTGGTGAACTTACGGGAAATAATACAGCAACCATTACTGTAAATACGCTTGTTGCTCTGAATGTTACTGAAAGTATTATTGATTTTGAGACAGTTGCTCTTGGAGGAACTTCTAATGAAATTACTACTGCGATAAAAAATACGGGTAATGTTATTATTGATCTTAATATTAATGAAACACTTTATAATGGATATATGAACTGTACTGATGCGGATTCTGATGATATACAGACAGATGCGGCAGGAACAGGTATAAGGTATAACACAACGGCAAGTTTTGCGTTTGATGATACGTCATGGAACCTGACAGCGACTAATTCTTTGGCAGATGTAAGTTGGGCTGAATCGAGTGATTCAGGTGCGCCAACAGCTCCAACGAATAATTTATATTGGCTTTTGAAGTTGCCTTCTTCAGGTCTTAAAGGGGATTGTTCTACGGTGGTTAGGATATCAGCAGCGCAGGATGCATAATACGGTTTTATACTGTTTTTGCTTTTTATTTACATTTAATGGCTGAAGTTTCGTGTAGAAAATGGTAGTTAGTTTAAGTGTAGAACTAGCTAATAATACTGACGGGGCTTTAGTCTATATGTTTTTAAAATATTTTTTATTTAAGTTCGCGTTATAATAATTTAATATACTTGTGTTTGTAAATATACGGGTATGGGGCTTTTAGTTTTTTCAAATTCAATTAGATGTAAATTGTTTTGTTTTTTTGCGATTTTTCTTTTCTTTTTTGTATTTTTATCTGGTGTTGTTTCTGCAGGTAGTTTTGCGGCGGGTCCAGGTAAGATATATTATAACGATCTTCTTAAAAGTGGTTATGCTGAATCGGAAATATATCTGAATAATCCTGAAAATATACCGGTAGATGTTGAGATTTCTGCAAGCGGGGATATTGCAGATTGGATGTTTTTTTATCCGCAGACAATTCGTATTGGTGCACAGCAAACAGTTTCTTCAGTTGCCATTATTAAACCTCCTATGTATGCCGCAAATGGGCAATATAGTGGTTCTATAGAGATTGTTTCAAAACCGGTTATTGGTTTAAATACTACTGCGCAATATGGTTTAAGTATAGAGACAGCTATAACGTTGTGGGTTTTTGCAGAGGTTACTGATAATCAGATTGTCGGTTATTCAGTTACTGATGTTTCTGTAAGTTCTGTTGAGATGGGATATAATGTTCCATTGTTGTTTTCAGGTAAAAATACGGGCAATGTCGAGGTGGCTCCAAAAATTCGTGCAGATATATATGATGTAAATATGAATTTGATTAAAACTGTGAATATTACCGGTAATAAGGTCATGCCAACTGCTAAAAATACAGAGACAGTTTATCTTCCGACAGAAATCTTGCCGTTGGGGCAATATTGGGCAAATGTTTCTGTTTTAATTTCTGATAAAACAGTATATACAAAACTGCTTACTTTTGATATTATGGAGTTTGGTGCACTTAGGCTTTCAGGACTGTTAAAGCAAGTCGCTGTAAGTAATGTATGGGCAGAACAGAATGATATTATTCCAATATACGCTGTTTTTGAGAATATAGGACAGTTGCCTTCAAAAGCGAAATTTAAAGCAGAAATATTTTTTGAAGATAAGCTTATAGATACTCTTGAAAGTGAGGAGCGAACAGTTGCAGTGGGCGAGACAATTAATTTGTCAACATATTATTCGCCAAAGATGCAAGGCAGGTATTTTGTAGAAGGTTATGTTTATTATTCCGGGAAGACTACTTATCGAAAAGGAACTGTTATTAATGTGTTTCCTTTAGATAAGAAACGTGTATTTTTTGAAGAGCATATGTATTTTATATATGTCACAGTCATTTTGTTTTTATTGTTCCTTTTGAAGTGGGCGTTTAGGGGTTTTTCAAAACGTTCTATTGCATATGATTCTGTCATAGGAAAATATGATGGTGTTGAGAATACTCTTGAGCGACTTACCAGGAAAACTAAAAGATTGAAGCGAAAAATAGAACAAAAAAATCATTTACGGAGAGGTAATTGATGGGATTTTTTGGTTTTCGAAGTGATAAGGAAGAAATAAATTTGTTAAGAAAGCGTGGGGATTATCTTGAAAATAAGGTAAAACTTCTTACTGAGCTTTTGTCTGATGTAGAATCTGAGATTGATGAGTTGCAATTTGATTTACCTCAACAAAAAAGTTCTATGGCTACAAAGCAAACTAATTCTGTTTTAGAAACCTGTGAAAGAAAAGCGCATTTAGTTAAAAATATTATAATTGATATGTGCGGCGGAGCAGATGAAACAAAAATGTTAGGTTGTGGATGGTGGCCGCCTGAAAATAATTTTAGATGGGCGGGACGGGACGGCAAATATGCAGAAATAAAATTTGATGTTTTGCCAAAAGAATCATATAAACTTCATATGAGTTTTTTTGTCCCTCAGACACTTGTAAAAAAACCAATTCGTGTTCTTGTAAATGATAAGAAGATTTTTGAATATATACCAAAAAAAGAATCAACTGTGGAAAAAACAATATCTATACCTAAGAGTCTTACGGATAAAGGGATTCTTAAATTAGTTTTTCATTCTTCATTTTGGTGTCCTGCTAAAATTGATAAGAGTCTGAATGATGAGCGAACACTTTCATTTGCGTTCAAACATATTTCTTTAGAGCGTATGTGATGATGGTTTATATTTTTGCATTTTTGTTTTTTTGATTGATTAATTTGTTTTAATTTATTTTGTAGGGGATTAGTAAAATATATAAGCTGGAATGTTCTTTGTAATTTTAAGGTGAGTTTTTATGTCGTTTATGGATTTAAATCATGTTTTTGTGAAGGAAAAAATATCTTTTTTGTTTAATACTTATGAGTTTTATTCTGAAGATGGAGTTCTTGTTGGGAGTGCTAAAGAGCAAAATAATTTTTTGAATAAGATTATGCAAAAATCGGTTATTGAATTTTTTGATGAGTCTGATAATTTACTTTTTAGGCTTGTAAAACCGTTTGCTTTTTTTAAACAACATGCAGAATTATATGATTCTAATGGCGTTCTTATTGGGAAATTTATAAAAAAATTAATTTCGTTTAAGCCGCAATATTATATTTTTGATCAAAATAATGTTGAAATTGGTTTGCTTAAAGGCGATTTTTTGTCATGGAATTTTACTGCGTATGATAATAATAACGCGCAATTAATGAAAGTTGATAAAAAATGGAATACTGTAAAAGAAATGTTTACTACTGCGGATAATTATCAGGTAACTATACAGAATAGTGATTTATTTGACAAGCGGATTTTATTTGCTTGTCCTATTGTGGTTGATATAATTCATAATGAAAGAAAAAGATAAAATAATTTATGATAAAAATAGATTCCTAAATTATTATACAAAAAGATAAACTATATAGAATTTGTCTTTCTAATTTCTTTTATGAAATTTGATGTTGCACTGGATATACAGAATCAAGTATATAATATTCTTGATGTTTTAGAGGGTGTTTATTTTTCTCATGTTGTGGCAGACAATATAATTTGCATGCGGTCTATTGATTCTAAGGCAAGAGCATATGCCCGGATTTGGTCATTGCCCAGGATTTGGCAGGCGGGGCTTGGTGTTGAGCCACATTATATAATTGAGGTTTTGTCTCAGTTTTTTGATAAACAAAGTGATGAAAACAAAATACGGACATTGATTCATGAATTATTGCATATTCCAAAGACGTTTTCAGGGGCTTTGGTGCCACATAAATGTTTTAATAAAAAGATAGATAAAAAGTCCGTTGAAGTTATATACAAAGAATATAAGAGACGAATATAAGAAACTTATAAACAAGAATGCACTAATACTTAAAAAGAGGTAATTGTTATGAGAGTAATTGTTGTTGGCGGCGGTAATGTCGGTAAAAATTTGACGGATATTTTGTTAAAAGAAAAAAACAAAGTTGTTCTTTTAGAAAAAGATAATGATTTGGCGCGCGGGCTTGCATTAAATACTGATGCTCTTGTGAATAAGGGTGATGCAACCGATATATCTATTTTAGAGGA
>WSZW01000098.1 GCA_013139905.1 archaeon | reverse complement strand
CGGGGGTAAGTTCCGGCGGTCTTGCTGATGGTCTTGCCGGTTGGTGGCATTTTGACAATGATGTTTTGGATGAAACTACAAATGATAATGATGGTGTTTTAGGTAGTACGAGTTATAATTCATCTGGTAAGTTCAGTCAGGCATTGCAGTTTGACGGCGATGATTATGTTACTGTTCCTGATGATGCAACGCTTGACATGACAGATGCAATCACATTGTCCGCGTGGGTGAATCCGTCAACATCTTCAAGCCCGTATGCAGAATGGGCATACAAGAAGCCTGTATATATACAGGACACGCGGGATTCCTGGTGGAACAAGTCATGGACAAATAGAAAATTATTTCATCTCAATAGCTCAGCCGACGGTGAGTTGACAGATTATCAAGTCAAAAAGACTATAGCATTTCCAACAGCAATGCAGCAGGCTAGCTTTGAAGATATGCGGTTTACCACAACTAACGGAACTCTTATTGATTATTGGATAGAATCACACACCGATTCAAATACTGCGGATGTGTGGTTGGAAATTCCAACACTTCCTGCATCCGGTGGATTGGATATCTGGATGTATTATGGACATCCGACAGCGATGGATGCCAGTGATGGTGATGCGACATTTATTCAGTATCATGGTACTGCATCAGCAACATTCTATGATTCAACTATTGTGCCTCAACCATTTGTTTATGAAACACATGGGCGAACCACAGCCGAAGATTACGAGATTAAGTGGGGAGTGACAGAAAATAATTTCGCATCCCCAAGAGATGCTGCATATGTTCATGTGACTGATATAACTAAAATTCCGGGATATTATGATGGTGTGAGTGGCTCATCGACCAGTCTTCCACCTGGATTAGCAGTAGACCAATGGTACAATATGAAAATTATAGCATCATCAACGCATGTTGATTTTTATGTTGATGATACTTCACTTAGCTCTGGATTTGATACAAGCGGACTTGCCAACAACATGGGATTGTTTATGAAAATAAATATCGGTACAGGCGAACAAGACTGGTCATTTATCCGCAAATACACCGCCAACGAACCGACCTGGGCAGCGGATGGCGCAGAAGACACATATCTCACCGATTACCAGATAAAGATTGACAACATAAACACATCCGAGCTTTACACAGAAGGAAAAATCCAGCAGTACTGCAACGACACTAGATTCACATGGCTCAATCAAACTTCAGGTACGGAACAGGCGATTGACTTCTGGACTGAGAACTGCTTTACAACCAATGGCGCAAACTCAACATTCTGGGTTGAGGTTCCTGAAATATATGCAGGACTATCCAACAATACGGTTTATGTGTATTATGGGAATCCTTATGCGTCTACCACATCAAACGGGACGAATACTTTTGAGTTTTTTGATGATTTTTTAGGAAGTTCTGTAGATACAAATAAATGGACCGTTACAGGCGCAATAAGTGTATCGGATAGCATTGCTACTTTTTCAGGAACATCAAAAGTCATAGTCAGTAAAACAACTTTTGGTACTAATTACGCTATGAGGATTCGTTCTACATTTGGACATATTGGTAGTTCATCTTATACTGAAGAAATTTCTTTCTATTCCGGGGGTTATGTATCGGTATTTGGTAGTTATTTTGCTAATCCGTCCGGTATAGCAGGAAAATATACGACATACGTAGATTCAAGTTGGGAATTGACATCCATTGGCAGTACGTTAATTGCAGGTCAATATGATAATATAGATATGATTAGAAATGGTTCAACAAATGTTATATTTAAAGTAGATGATACAACGGTAGCAACTCATACATCAATAGTTCCAGTAACGTCAGGCGCAATTAGAATAAAGAGTGATCATGCATCTGGGTCGCGTACATATTCTGATTGGGTTTTTGTCAGAAAATATACCTCAACTGAACCAACTGTCCTTTCAGTCGGCGCAGAAATTACAAACGGAATCTCGAAAGGAAACGCTTACGCAATCAACGCAAATGTAACACACGCAATTGCAAGGATAAACAACAAGATAATAACAGCGCCAATATCTGCCGGCTGGAATCATATTGCGCTTACATACGACAAGGATGCGGGTTCATCGCAGATTAAGCTGTACATAAACTCTGGCATACCAACAACTGCGGATTATTCAACTGCAATCACAACAAATGCAAATGATGTTTTAATCGGAAACTCTTTTGTTGGCACAATTGATGAAGTAAGAATTTACAATAAAACACTAACCTCAACAGAAATTACAAATACATACAATACTGCTATCTTAAATACAATAACAACAAACCCACGCGCATCGTTTAATGGCAATCCGACCGTAAATTATACAGGAACTCTTTCTAATGGAGAGACTACAACTATTGAAGTCGCTTCCGGAAACTTCACAATCGGCGAGAATAACATTACAATCTACATAGATGCAGGTGTTGTTGATTATACGATAAGTATGCTGGGTTTATCCGCCCTTGTATCCAATACGGGCATGAATAACGTTACTGTAAAACAAGTAGTCGCGTTTAAAACAGACGGTTCCAATTGTGTTTTTCCGGATAGTAATAATACGATTGATGTTGGTGACGTGTTCAGTGTTTCTGGTTGCCCTATGTCGTGTGATGAATTCTTAAGCATCAAAGCATACACCGATTGCACTGGCGTTTTTGGTGAGTTTAGCAGACGCCCTAGTGGTTGTTAGGGTTATTTTTAGAATTTATTCTGTGTGATTAAGACATATTTATATATGCTAAAATGTATACTATATTTTATATGGGTGTTATGTATGCGCGATAATGAATTAAATGATTTGAAAAAAATAATTGTTCCTGTGCTTAAACGAAACGGCGTAGTCCGTGCGGGAATATTCGGTTCTTATGCAAGGGGTGAAGCAACGAAAAAAAGTGATGTTGATATTTTGATTGAAGTAAAAAAAGCAAAAAAATTTAGTTTGTTTGATTTGGTGAGGGTTGAATTAGAATTAAGGAAAAATCTGAAAAAAAATGTGGATTTATTGACTTATAATGGTATTAATCCTCGTTTGGAAGATAGAATTTTAGCAGAAGAGGTAAGAATAATATGAAAAAGGATGCGTTGATTTTTCTTGGACATATATTGGATAGTATAGGATATATTGAATCTTTTTCTAATGGACTTTCTAAATCCAATTTTGAAACGAATCGTTTAAAACAGAGTGCAATTATCAGAGAAATAGAAATTATTGGTGAGGCTGTGAAGAATTTGCCAATAGATTTTACTGTTAAATATCCTCAAATATCGTGGAGTGAAATTGCAGGTACTAGAGATAAGATAATACATTATTATTTTGGTGTTGATTTGAACCTAATTTGGGATGTTATAAAAAAAGATTTGCCTATATTGAAAAAGAAAATTAAAAATATTGAGGAATTGGAATTTTAGGGATGTATATTTTGCATGATCTATGTTGCTGTTTTTTTAAATATTAAATAAATCTTTCTTAGTTGCTTTTGGTTCTTTGTTAATTGTCTCTTGGGGTTTTTTGGTTTTAATTATGTTATCTACTATATTGTTTATTTTTTTAGTTTCTGTTTTTGTGTGTTTTGGTTCTATGTAATTATCAGTATTTGGTATGTCTTTTTTTTCGATTAATCGTTCTCTTATGTCTCGTACATTATCGATTAAGTTTGGAATTATGTCTTTGAATGCTTTTTCTAGGGCTTTTAGGCGCGGTTCAATATCATTTATTTTTGTATTGATTGTAAGTGTGTCTTCTTTTTCTTTGTTTTCAATTGTTTTTGTGTCTGTTTTTTCATTGCTTAGTTGTTGTTTTATTTGTTCTAGTTCTTTTGTAAGAGAATTAAATTGTGTTTCTACATCTTTTTTTATGTCTTCAATGCTGCCTAATTTTTCATCTACAAGAGCCGTTACTGTGTCTTCTATTTCTTCCATTTGTGTGTTATATTCGTTGATTTCTTTTATGTTTGCTTCTATGTCTTTTGGATTTTGGGTTGGAATATTTTGTGGTGCGAAATCTTCTTTGGATGCGCCGAATTCTTGTTCGTTTGTAAAATCATGACCATACATTTGATTTTCTGATGTATTTGGATTTTGTTGTATTTGATTGATTGGTGGTACTTCACCAGTTACTGTTGTTTTAAGTATTGTGTTTAGGGCTTCGTCTATTTTGTTAAAATCATAACCTTCTTCTTTTAGAATTTGTATTATTTCTGCTTCAGAAAGACCGTTTTTGGTCATTGCAGTAACTTCGTCTAATGGAACGGGGTTTATATTTGTGTTTTGCATGGCTGTTGCTGGTTTATTCATAATTTGTGGTTGTTGCGGTCTAACAGTTGGTCTTTTGTTTGGTTGTTTGTTTAATCGCGCAAATAATTTGAATTTCATAAATATCGGTCATAATTTAATCATTGTTTTGTGGAGTCCATTTGGATATGTCTGTGACTCTATTTTCTATAATGTCTAATAATTCTTTTTTTGTTATGAATTTGGTTGTTATTGGATTTATCAATTCTATGTAATTATTGATTTCTTTTAATTCTCCATGCGTTACTGTTTTTTTCATTGTTTTTTTCATTGTTTGTATGTCTATTTCAAAATTTGCAAGTCGATCCAACAATTCTTTTAATTCGTTGTCTGTTTCTTGTTTTCCTGTGTTTATTTGTTTTGTTGCATTTATTACGTTTTGTTCAATTGTGTTTACGCGGGAGTCTATATTTAGTATTTTTTCTTCTAATACTCGAATTCTTCTGGTATTATCGTTTAATCTTCTGGAAACTTCGTTTAATATGGAATTGGGTGTTTCTTGAGCGTTTAATTTCATGATTGCATTACCGTAATAATTATTAACTATTGATGTATCAATATATAAATTATCGATATATATTAATTAGGATATATACAATATATAATTACTTTGGTATTTATAGTTTAATATTATATGAATTTTTAGCTTGTTTGTGGTTTTATGGCGGATATATGCAGTTACGAATATGAAAGAGAAACACATGAGGTTAAAGTTAACTGTCTTAATTGTATTTATGGGGCTTCTGTTGAGGATTTT
>WSZW01000023.1 GCA_013139905.1 archaeon | reverse complement strand
CATCCATATTAATCCTTGGATTTAATATCCATTCATTATTTGCATATTGTTTATATTGTGGTTCTATATTCAATGCATAAACAAGATCATCAGAATCAACCAAATATGCCACAAATTCAAGATTTTCAGAACTAGTATCTGTCAAAACATTACCATTCACCATTACAGATAATCTTATTCTTTTATCTGCAGTTTTATCGTCAATAAAATAATCTTTTGGAAACAATGTAATTATATCTGCACCACTTGGAACATTCAAATAATTTACAGTCATTTTTTTAGCAGTAAAATTTACTAATGCTTCTTGTTTTACAGTATCATTACCACAAAAAAAGTATGCGGTATAAACCCCTTCCTGATCAATATTATATGATGGCGATTTATATTTATTCCCATCAATAAGACGTAATTGGGTTTCATCAAAAATAGTTACTAAATTTGATGGCGAAGTTATTTTTATTTGTTTAGATGTAGTTACATTAGGATTTGTATCATAACAATTATATTTAAAATCAAATTGAGATGTTGGAAGCCACACAGGATTATTTGGCGTTGCATCTGCATCCAATATCATTTGAGGCAATGCTACAGAAAATTGTGGAAAAAACATAAAAGCTAAGACAAGAACCAAAACTGACAACATTCTATTATTCATTCAAATCTTCTTCCTTCACTAACCAATAATTTTTGCAAATAGATAAAATAACTAATATCTAAAGCATACCAAATAATTTTTTTAATCCCATAAATCGTGGAACTTCATACGTTTTACCGATAAGCCTTGCTGCTAACTTCTTATACTCAATTGAAGATGCACAATAAGGACTTTGAGCCACAACCGGAACTTTATCATAGATACTTTTTTTAACATTAATATCTTCCGGAATAGTTCCAATAATAGGAGCTTCACACATCATTTCTACTTCCTGCGGAGTTAATTCCCAAATATTTCCTTGAGCCCGATTAACTACAACACCAAGCAAATTTTTCTTTAACTCCTGAACCACACGCGAAACTTTAACAGCATTTGTAACCGCAGGAATTTCAGGATTCGTAATCAATATCACTTCATCACATGCCTCAAGAACAGCCCTTGACGACTCATCAAGTCCCGGTGGTGCATCAACAATAACGTACTTATTAGACATATTTTTAAGCGCAGCCCGAAGTCTTGAAACCTTAGCATCCAACGATTGTAAATCAATAGCAGACGGTATTACTTTAAGACCTGTATGGTGCAAATAAGTTGCGCGATCCATATCAATCTCACCTGCAAGAACATCCTTAAGACTATTTGGAACAGAATACAAACCCAAATGCATACCCAAATTAGAAGCACTAGTATCAGCGTCAACAACAACTACATCCTCACCAAATTGATGAAGTGCCAATGCCAAATTAACAGCAGAAACAGTTTTACCAACTCCGCCTTTTCCAGAAACAATTCCGATTATTTTTGCAGCCAAAACATACCACCTAATGAAATAATTATATTTAGGAACATAGTAATATGCAACCTATATGACTATATTGATATATCGTACTATATAAAACTATTGATGGATTTCAGATTTAGCGTCTGATTTTTTATCCGTTTGGTTTTTAAAGCGTCTAAATTTCTTCTTTTCGCGTAACAACAAAAACACCATAATAAAGAACACAACGCCACCAAAAAAAGACAGTTGCTTACCAAAATCAAAATCAAAAGATCTTTTAGGCTTAACCACAGCAATAGCATTCGATGCGCTAAATTCAAAATATTCACCCGAATCAGTCACAAAATAAAAAGGTATAGAAGTCACTTTTCCTTTAATTGATGAAATATAATGAATATGTACCGTTTGTTCCACACCAGCGTGCAAATCACCCACATCCACAGGTTCAATTCGCCAGCCAATCGGCGTTTTAGCAGGAATAATTTTAACATCAGACAAATTCACCGAAGAATTAAAAGTAATTAAAATAACCTCCTCATCAGCCACAACATTAGTCACAGTCATATTTACCGTTTTATTTTCATCAACTAAAACGACAGTAAAATTAATATCATCTTTTCGATTAACTTCATCACAATAATATACCCACATATTTCCCGTTATATTTCCAAGAATTGATTTTGAAAACCAATAATTTTTAAATGTATAATGAGCTCCGGGCTCTAAAGCCACCCCATCACTCCATGAAGTGTATAAAAAAGTATTATTCTTAAAAAAATCAACACGAACCTGAACCATACAACCAATAGAACCCGTATTTTCAAAAGACGTAATTATTTCCTGCATAGAAACCACCGTTTCATTATACGACAAATAATCTACAGTTCCATAAAGCTTTTCATCAATAGACACAACAACAGGCATACCAGATACATTATTACATACATCACTAAAAAACATAACCGCCATTATCCCAAAAACAACAAACAACATTTTTTTATTTTCAATCATATAATCACAAAACTAAAATAACCTAAAAACAATCACAATAAAGACATAAACCAATTACTGACAAAATATTTAGGTATATAAGATGTCATTTTTATATTTCCCGTAAAATTACCCGCCTCAATTGGTGCAAATTTTACATTTATTTTCGCCTCTGCTCCAGACTCAAGAATAATAAAATCAGGCACAGTTATTCGTGGTACAATATCTCCGGTTATAAAAAATACCGTTTTTATCGCCACATCATTACTATTTTTAAATTCTAAAAATTTTGTAGAATTACTAGTTGTTGAAAGTCGTCCAAAATTAAGTATATCCGAATCCCCGGAAACACCAATGGGTGCATTTGTTGAATTATTCATCT
>WSZW01000185.1 GCA_013139905.1 archaeon | reverse complement strand
TAGGAAGTGTGATGTGTGCCTAAACCCAACGGACACAAAAAAACACAACAACTTGTGTCCTAAATGTAAAAAACCAGTAACAATTGGCGTTTTAAACCGAGTAGAACAGCTAGCAGACAGACCCGTTGGTTACATTCCAAAAGACGCAATCCCGTTTAAAACAATGCTTCCGCTATCAGAAATCATTGCAAAGTTAAACAACATCGCGGGAATATCAACAAAAAAAGTATGGGATATCTACAACGCACTCATTGAAAAACATGAGAGCGAAATGAACATTTTACTAAATGTAACCGAAAAAGAGCTTGAAAAAACAACCAACAAAGAATTAGCAAAAGCAATAATTGACAATAGAAACGGTAAAATAAAAGTAAATCCCGGATATGATGGAAAATACGGGTATGCCACATTTAAAAAATAAGAATGTGTGCGGTTAAAAAACAAGCCCGCACAATAGTTGTAACACGTGTTATAATAAGAATTTAGATGTTGTCAAGAATATCTTTTATTTCGTCTTTAACATCTTTTTCCTGTTTTTTCTTAGCTGGCTTTTTAGTTTCTTTTTCTTTTTTTGGTTCTTCTGCTTTTTTTTCAGCAACTTTAGGTTCTTCTTTTTTAGTAGCTCTGACTTTTTTTGCAGCCGTGTTTATGAATTTTTTTGCCTGTGCTTCAGATACGCCTAAAATTGACGCAATATTTGAAGCATCACTTTCAGCTAACTCTTCAACAGTTTTTATTCCTTCTTTTTTTAGCGTTGCTTCTCTTTTAGGACCAATTCCTGAAATACCAAAAGATGGTTCTTCATCTTCATCTTCTTTTGTTTTAGTTATCATTTCAGCTAGTTCCGGTCCAAAAAGGATAAGAAGAATCAAAATGATTCCAATTACAATCGCATAGATTATTTTTGATGAATCTTTTTTGGTTTCATCGTCAGATGGAACTTCTTTAGTATCATCTACAATCGCAACGTTTGCATTTTCAGTAACATCCACGTTTATAATTGAAAATTCATATACTTTTGAAGTTGTATTAACGTATTCAAAATCAAGTGTGATTTCGTATTGTGTATCATCAACTAAAAGCGAATATGTTTTTTCACCAATGCTTGGATTCTCATCTTCAACTCTAGCATCGCCAATAGTTACAATGAATGATCCTGTTTCAAAACCAATATCAAATGATTTTTTAACACCGTCAGATGTTGTGTATGTTGCAGTTATAATTTCAATATTTTCTGAATCTATTGTGTATATTGTAGTATCATTTACATCTGCAATGTATTGTGTTTGTTCATCTACAACGGGTGTGTCTGTCGTATCATCAATTATATCACCCAATTCTTCATTGAATGCAAATTGTAATGTGCTTTGTTTTATAATTCCTTCATCATTTTTAATAGTAAATGTTATTTCATATACACCACTTTCAGTTCCGTATGGAGGTGCTGCATATACGTATGTTTTATCTGTATCACCAGCTTTAATTGCAATTGTTTCAGGAGCTACAGAAACCCAATTCGGACCTTCAACACTAAATACATAATTAGAATCATAAAGACCCGTGTTTTGTACTGATACTGTGTATAAATATCCTTTTGATTCTGTTGCTTCTATATTTTTAGGGTTTGTTGTTGTGGAATATCCATAGCATGTATTTTTATCCATAAATTCTAGATTTACAGTAATAGTTTCACTTACATGACTTGATTGTGATGTAATTTCGATTGTTTTATCACCAACAGAATCCTTATCGCTTTTAATGGTAAGCATTACTGTTTTTTCTTCAAATGCATTTATGGTTAAGTTTTCAGTTTCAAAAATACCAATTGCACCTTTAACACTTAAAGCGTATGAATCATCATTTTTACCTGTATTTTTAACCGTTACAGCATATACTGCATCGTTTCCTGCACATGTGCTTTTCATAGCATCTTCAATAATTAAGTCTTCGCCGTAGCAATTTTCAACAGTAAAAGAACCTTTTGCACTGTCTTCTATTGTCGATTTTGCAGTAACTTCGAAATCATAAGTTGTAAAATCAAGATTGTTTGTATCAATTTCAATATATGTGTTTTTTATTTCACCGGAACCGATACTGATAATATTTTCACTTACAATACCTTTGGTGCTTGTAATGTTGAATGTATCTTCCTTGCTTCCCGTGTTTTTCATAGTTATCATGTATCTTGCAGTTGTTCCCTTACAAACGGTCATTTCTGGCGGTATTGTAAGAACTGCAATTCCCTTACAGTTTATAGCTGAAAGGCGTACTTTTGAATTCATGTCTGAATGAAGTGATTTTGCATTTACGTTAATATCATAAACACCCATATCTTTTGGTTGTACTGTAAGTGTTGCGGTTTTTGTTTCACCTGCGCCAATATTAATTGTTTCTGTATCAAGTTCACCAAAATCCGTGCTTAGTGTGTATGTGTCATCTTTAGTTCCAAGATTTTCAATTTTAACGGTGTATGTTGAAGATTCCTCAACACACATGGTTTTTGTTTCAGGGGTTGTTTGTATCTTAGAATTATAACAATTAATTCCGCTAATATCCATTGTTTCTTTTGCGGTTGCATAAGATGTTCTTGATTGTGCTGTTATTTCCACAATTTGTTTTTCTTTTGTAGCATCAATTGCAATTGTTATTGTTTTAGATTCATCAGCATCAAGTGTTACTTGTTTGTCTAAAAGTGTTCCGGTAGTAGAAGTAATATCATAAATTTCTGTAACGCCACCATAATTTGTAATGGTTACGTCATATGTTTTTCTATCGCCAATACATAGTGTGTCTGCCGATTTTTCTGGTGCAATTTTAACACCGTGGCATTTAAGAAGTGTAAGTGTAATTATTTCAAAATCGCTTGATGTTGATCCGGTTGCTTTAATGGAAATAGGATAGGTTGTAGGTTGTGCATCAAGATTAAAAGGAGTTATATAAACATGAAATTCTTTTGTTTCGCCAGAATTAAGTGTAATTTTATCGGGTGCAATAGTTGCCCAAGAATTATCCGAGGATAATGTATATGTCTCTAAAATATCACCATTATTTGTTATATGTCCCATTATATATTCAGTATTACTGGGACAAAGAGAAGCACTTGCACTTGTCATTTCAATATTTACGCCGGTTGTAGCTGCAAATGCCTGAGGCACCAAAACAAGCCCCGCGATTAGCATTAAAAAAATAAATTTCATTTTTGTTAGTTTGTTCATGTAAAACACCTCTAATATTAACTTTTAGTTATCTGTAATAATCCCTTTACGTATTGGAATCATTATTTAGTGATAAAGCTTTTAAACCTTACTCCTATCTAGTAGATTACATTTTCCCAAGGAACATTGTATAATTCTTTTTTGTTTTTTCGTAAAATGATGTTATTATTAGAAAAATTGGACGTCTCAATATCTATTTTATTTTTCGGTACGTATCTACCCACATACGGTCTCATAAGTTTAGGTTCAATTGGTTTTTCAAAACTTCTACGTATTTTTCGTTTAATCATAAAATATCCAAAACCTGTAAGAAAAATTAAAAACATAGCAGCAATAATTGTCGTATTATTAAACAAGTTTGATGTCGTAGTCATTTGTGTTTCTTTTTTAGTCGTAATTGAATAAATGGTGATTGGAATTTCTTTGATTGTTTCATTTTCTTTTAGAACCGTTACAATGCCTTCGTATTTTCCAGTATCGCCTCGTGCGCTAAAATATAATGGTATTACTTTGGTCTCTCCAGACATAATAATGCTTGAGCCAGGAACATAAACGAGGGATTCATCAAATGTGGTTTTCACACTAAATAGTTTTGCGTCATTCATATGATTTGTAATAGTTAGTTTTAGTGTGTTTCCGCCGTATTGTTCCATATTAAGTATTTTTGAATTAACACCAACATTTACGTATTCCGACAATTCATTTGTCTGTGTCGTTTCGCCAATAACATCATTAATATCGGATGAAATTACTGGTTTTTCAACAGTTATTTTTATATCCGTACCATCTACATCAATTGTTTTATTTTCATCAGTTACAACAACAATTGTGTAATATTTATTGGTGATGTTGGTGGTATTGTACGTATTATAGCTATCATTAATGTTTGTAATATTTGTTTGCGGTGTTATTTGTTCAGTTGTTGTAGTCTCCGGTTCTGTTATCTGAACAGTTTCTGTTGTAGTTGTAG
>WSZW01000144.1 GCA_013139905.1 archaeon | reverse complement strand
GTCATTCGGGTGGTCTGAGGTTGGTTCTATTGTGTCTATTGTCAATGTCCTTATCCCGGTCTGGTTTGTGTTTCCCGCCAGATCCTGTGCATAAGCCGTGTATGTGTAGGTTCCGTCTGCTAAATTTGTGAAATTGGTTTCTAAACGGTATAGTCCGGCGTTGTAAGATGCGTTGATCTCGGCGGCGGTGAGGGCACGGTTCCAGATCTTGACTTCGTCGATTGTGCCGTTGAAATCATCACCCATAATTAAATCCAACGAAGTGGTATTTATTGATTCAGTAAATGTTGCTGTGTCTTTGAGGATGCTGTTTATATACAACGAGATAATTGATTTGTTATAAGACATCAACACATGATTCCAATATTCATCATATTTAGCCGTTGTTGTTACTCCTTCTGTAGCTGTTGAATTAAGGAAACTGATGATGTCACTATCTGAAATACCTATACCATATAAGTCGCCTTTATTTATGATATTTGAATCTTGATTTGTAGTATTTAATTTTTGTTCAGCGGTCCCTATCTTGGATCCTGATATTATCCAATTATAATATATCTTATTTTCCACAACCTGAAATTGTGGATAATTTGCATTTATATTTTTATTTATGGCAGTGAAACCGGTGGTGTTCAATTCAGCAGTCCAAATTATAGAAGATTCGGACCATACATAATATTTCTTATCCTCCATAACCTGGAGTTGTGGATTAGATTTAGTAAATGCGCTTGTTGTTCGTTTTGTTGCATAAAATCCTGTGGAATTTAATTCCGCGGTCCATACCTGCCGATTAAAAATTTCATCAGATTCAGTCCATACATAATATGTTTTATTCACTTCGACCTGCAATTGTGGATAATATTTACTATATGCACTTGTTGTTCGTTTTGTTGCATAAAATCCTGTGGAATTTAATTCCGCTGTCCATATTTGATTCTTCGCGCCATCGGATTCCTGCCATACATAGTATATTTTTCCATTTACAACCTGAAGTTGTGGATAATATTTACTATATGCACTTGTTGTTCGTTTTGTTGCATAAAATCCTGTGGAATTTAATTCCGCCGTCCATATTTGATTTTTTGCGCCATCGGATTCTGACCATACATAGTATATTTTACCATCCACAACCTGAAATTGTGGATCATATATTTCATATGCACTTAGGGTTCGGTTCATGGCGCTAAATCCTGTAGAGTTTAATTCCGCCGTCCATATCTGTCTTATTGAATTAACATCACCTTCCCATACATAATATATCTTGTCACCCACAACCTGGAGTTGAGGATAATTTTTAAAATACACACTTGTTGTTCGTTTTGTTGCATAAAATCCTGTGGAATTTAATTCCGCCGTCCAAATTTGGTTATCGGAACTTTCATCTTTCCGAATCCAGACATAATATATCTTGTCATCTACAACTTGAAATTGTGGGTTGTATTCATTATATATGGTTGTTGTTAATTGTGTATCAATAAAATCAGAACCTGTGCCTTTTATCCATGCTTCAATTGTGATCGCATCAGTAATATTCAAACTGACAGAATCAGCTACTGAAACATTATCATCCACACCATCAAATCGTAATGCTTGGCCAAATTTTCCAGTTGTATAATGTGGATCGTTGGTGCAGGTCCCGTTATTCCCATAACTCGACCAGTCCCTGAAGAAAGTATCATTCTCTCCTGTCTCTTCATTGAATCTCCACCAGCCGACAAGAGACCTGTTCCAGTCGATGAATGCTGTTGTGTTGCTAGAATCCGTTGCAGTTACATTAACATAAGCATAATCTTCGTTCTGATAATTGTTATCATTTGGTGTCGGAGTTATAAAAAATATTTCCGGATTTTCAAGAAACTCAAAGTTTTCGAAATCTAAAAAATTCCAAGTGAAATTGATATATCCACTAGAATTTACTGTTAATGGTGATATTGTAATGTTTTCAACATCGTTATTGTATAAATGCACATCATTTCCTGTTGGAAATATGCCTAAGGTTATATTGGCTTGTGTGTTTGCGGAATTATTTATTGCGGAAAAATTTATTTTTTCAAGACTGTAACGTAAATCAAGATTGTATAGTGAAATATTTATGCGCGAATTATCAGATATAATAGATGTAGAAAAATTTTCAGTATTATTTTCAAAAATTAATTCGTTAGGATTAATTATGATATTGTCAACCGTAAAATCATTATTTAAATTTACTGAAAAATTGTTAAAATTATAAATTATTCCTTCTGGCAAATTAATGGCGTGTGCTGTAGATATAAACAAAAATAAAATTAATAATAAATATAAATAATTTTTTTTCATTTTAAACCCAACATAATTCTTCGCAATATTATAGATAATTGTGTATACCTTGTAAATTATTGTTTGTTATAGTATAAAATAGTTTGTATATTTTTTTTGATTTGTGGTTTTTAATTGTTTATGGGTTATAGATTTATATATTCGGAACAACTTTAATTATATATGAAATTTAAATATAACTTAATTTTTGTGATTTTATTATTTTTTTCGGTATTTGTTAGTTTTTTTCATGGTGTTTCTGGTGCGGAAATGACTGCGTTACAGAAGTATAATATTAGCATGGTTGATACATTTTTGGCTGATTATGTCGATATTGGTATTAAATTATTATCTTCTAATATTCAAATTTTATCATCTGGTTCAAATATACTTTTGAATGCATCAAATGGTACAATAAATGCAGGTTTATTTGTTGGAGCTCTTACGGGGTCTGAATCAGGTGCAAGTATTGGAACAAATACTGAGCATCAATTTCGGTTATTTACAAACGGTACTGATAAATTGACTATTGATACTGACGGTAATGTCGGCATCGGGACGACTAATTCTGGGAGTGCGAAGCTTAATGTTTCGGGTAATGTTTCGGTAACGGGTACGGGTAATGGTATTATTTTTCCTGATGCAAGTATACAAACAACGGCGGCTTCTGCTGGTGGAATTCCAACAGGTGTCATTGTTATGTGGCATGGTTTAATTGCGGATATACCTGCTGGTTGGGCTTTGTGTAATGGTACGAGTGGTACACCAGATTTACGAGCTAAATTTGTACGTGGTGCTTCTGGTGAAGCGGGGACAACGGGTGGTGCAGATGAACACACATTGACTATTGATGAGATGCCAAGTCATCGTCATGGATATGCTCTTACAAGTGGTTCTAATAAAGTAGGAGCATTTGAGCTCACTAATACGGGGTGGACACGAGCATATACTGATTATGCGGGTGGTGGTCAATCACATAACAACATGCCAGAATACTACGAAGTAATATTTATTATGAAATTATAGTTTAGAAATAATTTTGTTATTTTGGTTCTGTTTAATTTTTTAGAGTTTTAATTGTATGGTCTTAAACCACTCGTTTGAATTTTTTTTCAAATTCTGATATGTTCATATTAATTATTGTCGGTCGGCCGTGTGGGCAGGTGAATGGGTTTTTTGTTTTTGTAAGGTCGTCAATTAATGTTTTTATTGTGTGTGTTGTTAATTCGTCGCCGCCTTTGATTGCGGCTCTACAGGCCATGCTTATTATTTTTATGCCGTTTATATTGGTTATTTTTTCTGATTTGGATTGTGTTATGAAATCGTCTATTATTTCTTTTATCATATCTTTTGATTTGATTTTGCCTAGAATTACGGGTACTGTGCGTATAATAAATGTGTTATTTCCAAATGTTTCTATATCAAATCCGTATTTTTTGAATTGTTCTATTTTTGATGATAAAATTAATGATTCTTTTGCCGGGAATTCTAGTATTTGTGTGTTGATTAGATTTTGTGTTTTGATATTGGCGGTATCATATAAATTCATGAATTTTTCATAGAATATTCTTTCATGGGCTGCGTGTTGATCAATTATGAGCATGCTATGTTGCGTTTCTGCAATTATGTATGTTTTGTTTATTTGCCCGATGATTCGCATTTCCGGTAGGCGATTGGTAGTTTCTTTTTCTTTAATTATGGCTTCTATGGGTTTTTGGATTTCGTTATACGATTCAGTTTGTTCTTTTATGATGTATGAATTATTATTGTTTGTTTTTGTAATTGTTTCGGATATGATTGCGTGTGATGGTCGAAGTGTGCTTTGTGTTCCTTGGGGTATGTTATATGAATTTTTGGCTTTTGGGATAATTTGTGATGTGTTGTTATATTGCATGTCTGTATTTGATATGGTTGCTTCCGGGATTAATGTGTTTTCTTTTAGTGCATTGTCGACTGCAGAATAGACTGCATTTGATAGATTTTCTTCTATGTCATTTCTGACTTTTATTTCTTTTTTGGATGGGTGGATATTAACATCGATTGTTTTTGGGTCTAGTTTTATGAATAGTACGAAAAAGGGGTGTCTATGTTTTGGGAGTAGGGTTTTGTATGCATTATAGACTGAGTCGGTTATGATTTTGTTTTTTATGTATCTGCCATTTACAAATATTGATTGGTGGTCTTTTGTTCCTCTGGTTAATGCCGGTTTTGATACGTAACCTGTAACGGTGATGTCTTCAA
>WSZW01000083.1 GCA_013139905.1 archaeon | reverse complement strand
ACACGCCTCCAATTTGGCTGAAAAAAAGGGCGAAACAGAATACGCCAGAAAATGCGCCAAAAAAGCGTTAACACTTTCAAAAGCACTTTCAGGATATAAAAAAGGCAATAATATAGTGTGCAGTACTCATGTATCCGAAGTTAAAACACCTCAACCAAAAATAAGCGGTTTAGATATAGCTACCATCAGTGCGCATGTTCATTATGATGGAAATCATTTAAATGATCCTCATTTACAACAAACGGTAACAGATCTTGTGAGTGGATTTAAAGCATTGTACCCAATAAATATGAATACGGATAAAATAGGTCTTGGAAGATATTTAGAGGATAGATATGATGGGATTAAAAACAATCATCAAAGCGATGGCGGAAACCCATGGAATATATCAAATCTTATAATGGCACAATTTTATTATCTAAAAAATCAACTAGGTGAAGGAGATAAATATCTTGAATGGGTTCTAGACCATATTCCTGTTACCGGTAAACTTTCAGAACAAGTAAATAAGTATACGGGAGAACCTTGCGGAGTGGATAATCTTTATTGGAGTCATGGAGAGTTTATAGAAACAATTCATAAAAGAAATAAGCTTATACTGACCTAATCTGTGCAACCCCTTTTTAATTGTTTCTTTCTAAAACATGTTTATGAGTTTTACAATCGGGCTTGTGGGAAAGCCGTCTGCAGGAAAATCGACATTCTTTAAAGCTGCTACTTTAGCTGAAGTTGCTATTGCATCTTATCCATTTACTACAATTAAACCAAATGTTGGTACGGGGTATGTTAGGGTCGAATGCGCAGATAAGGATTTTGATACGCAGTGCAACCCGAGATTTGGTTTTTGCTTAAATCATACTAGATTTGTTCCTGTTGAAATTATTGATGTTGCTGGTTTGGTTCCGGGAGCTCACGAAGGAAAAGGACTTGGAAACCAATTCTTAAGCGATTTAAACCAGGCAGATATTTTGATTCATGTTATTGATTCTTCGGGTTCCACCAATGAGAAAGGAGAATCTGTTGGGGCTGGAAACCACGACCCTGCAAAGGATATACGATTCTTGGAAAACGAAATTGATCTTTGGTATACTTCTATTTTGTGGAGAAATTGGGGCAAGCTTGCAAGAAGCGCTAATATGACTAAGAAAAAAATTGAAGAAGCTATTGCAGACCAGTTATCGGCTATGAAAGTTACGGAATTTATTGCAAATAATGCTATATTGGATGTAAATCCTGGTGAGGATCCTGAAAAATGGACTTATGATGCCATAAAGAAAATCGCTACAATTTTAAGAAAAAATACAAAGCCATTGATTATTGCGCTAAACAAAGCAGACACATCAACGGCTAAAGATAATATTGCTAAATTGAAAAAAGAATTTCCTGATACCTTTTTTGTGGCTTGTTCTGCTGAAATGGAATTAGCTTTAAGAGAAGCTGCTAAAAAAGAAATGATTAGTTATGTTCCTGGCGATTCTTCGTTTGAAATAAAAGATGCTGATGCGCTAAATGATAAACAAAAAGCCGGGCTTACTTTTATGAAAAAGTTTTTGGATGAGAATAAAATAACCGGGGTTCAGCAAGTTTTGGATTCCGCGGTTTTTGAATTCTTAAAATACATTGCGATATTTCCTGGCGGCGTTAACAAGCTTGCAGACAGCAAGGGAAATGTTCTTCCGGATTGTTTCTTGATGCCTCCGAATTCAAATGCTAAAGACTTTGCATATGCACTGCATACTGATTTTGGTAAGCATTTCTTGTATGCTATGGATGTTCGTGAAAAACGACGAATTTCCGGCGAGCAGGAACTTAAACACAGAGATGTTGTAGAAATTATCAGCGCTGCTAAATAGATAAATAATATTTAAACGCCACTAACTATTAATTCCTCACGTTTTAACTCTTCTAAAAGTTGTTCTATTGAATATTTATCTAAAACACTATTTTCTGCATCAGAAATAAGAATTGGTTGAATTGCAATGTCAATATCCCTTATTACTGTATTACCTGGATAGCAAATTCCTTTAGATTCTGCTTCTTTCTGTTGTTCTAATTCTTGTGTTTGCCAATTAGGATTTAAGTCAGTAATACAATAAATAACACCATTTACATCATCCGTTTGTTGTTTTATATGTTCAAAAATTTGAGGTATATATTCGGAATCATAAATTGGTCTATATGACGGAATGTTTAGTTTTTTTATATCTCCAACAGGGTTAAATTTAATATCTGCAAGCTTAATTTGAGGATTACCATCACCATTTATATTTCTATAAAACTTGCCTCTCTCTTGACCTTTAAATTTTTGGATAAGATACATTAATAACACCTCTAAATATATAAACAACCAAAATAATGGTCGTTTCATATTTTGTATTAAACAATACAACTTAAATATTTTTCTACTATTTAATAACTATTTTTATGAAAAAAATAAAAACATTTATATATTTTTGTTTCGCTAAAGTGTGATAGGTGTAAGATGATGCCAATGGACTTTCAAAACTAAATAATAAAACTGAACGAATTTCTTTAGGTAGCAGACTATTTTTTAATAACTTTTCAAACTTTAGCTTTGGCTTTCGTTTTGGATTTTTTGGTTAAGACCAAAAAATCATAGTTTCTAAAAACAAATTATTGATTTTTGGTCGTGATTATGATTAGACAGATTTATGTTTTAAATGAAAAAACATACGCAAAAAATACAAATAAAAGGAGTTGAATAAAAATGGGAAATGAACGATATACTGCGAACGGTAATAATCTATATAAACCCACATTAACCGAACAAAAAAAACTTTTAGATAGCACACGACATACAGATTGGGGTATGGAATATAGAATGGGTCACCACAACAAGAAATAAACAAAACTTAAAAAGACAAAGACACTCAATAAATGTGATAATATGAACTTACAGCCGCACGAAGCAAAATTGTTAAAACATCTTGAAGATGGAGTTGAAAAATCTGTTGGACAGCTTGTAGATGAACTTAAAATGGATCAGGCAGCAATTGTTAGGGCTTCACTTACGTTGAATAAAGAAGGGTTTGCAACCACGAGCGAAATCTCCGGTCTTATTGCAATAATTAGCGCTGAGGGTAAAAACGCAATCAAATACGGTTTGCCTGAAACTCATCTCGTAAATGAGCTTAAATCCGGCAATAAGACAATCAAAAATATCAAATTAAAAACAATTGGTATTGCTCTTGGTGTTGCAAAAAGTAAAGGTTATGTTGTAATTGATAAATGTATTCTTGAAGCGACCAAAAAAGGACTTGCGAGTCTGAATACAAAAGAAAATGAATTAATATTATTAGAAAAAATAAATAATGACGAAAAATTAGAGAAATCAGATTTAGATATTTTAAAGTCTAGAAAGCTTGCAGATTATACGTTTAAAATTGTTAGAAAAATTAAAGCCACCAAAAAAGGAATTGATTTTGCTAAAAATACAACAATTAAAGAAGAAGTATCAAAACTAACGCCGGATTTGATCAAAAGCGGTAAATGGAAAGATGTGATTTTAAGAAAATATAATGTTGAAGCACCAGTTGCAACGGTTCATCAAGGAAAACGACATTTTGTAAGTCAGGCAACTGAATATGTAAGAAAAATATGGCTTGAAATGGGTTTTAAGGAAATGACCGGTCCTATGATACAAACTTCATTTTGGAATTTTGATTCTTTATTTGTACCTCAAGACCATCCTGCCAGAGAAATGCAGGATACATTCTTTTTAGATTTGACAGGAAAACTTGACAACAAATTTGTCAAATCCATAAAAAAAGCGCACGAAGAAGGTATTGAATATTCTAGCGGTTGGCAATATAAATGGAGCCGCGAACTGGCAAAAAAACCAGTACTTAGAACACACACAACTGCCCTTTCGGCACAAACTTTAGCCCAACTTAAATCTGATGACTTACCGGCAAAATATTTTGCAATTGGTCGATGCTTTAGAAATGAAGCTCTAGATTGGAAACATCTATTTGAATTTAACCAAGTTGAAGGAATTGTTATTGACAAAGATGCAAATTTCAGGCATCTTTTAGGATATATGAAAGAATTCTTTGGAAAATTAGGATTTGAGAAAGCAAGATTCAGACCTGCCTACTTCCCATACACAGAAATGTCTATGGAGGTGGAAGTTTATCATCCTAAAAGAAAAGGATGGATTGAACTTGGCGGTGCGGGTATGTTTAGACCCGAAGTTGTAAAACCGCTTTTAGGTGAAGATATTCCGGTTCTTGCATGGGGTCCTGGGTTTGACAGGATTATTATGGATTATTACAAGATAAAAGATATTCGCGATTTGTATAAAAATGATATTTCACAACTTCGCGGGATGAAACAATGGATGATTGGGTGAATAAATGCCAACAGTAACGCTTGATAAAAAAACAGTATTGAAACTTTTAGGAAAGAAAGTATCAGACGAAATCCTAAAAGACAGAATTCCTATGCTTGGAACTGATCTTGAGAGTATTAGTGATACAGAAATCGTTGTTGAAATATTTCCAAATAGACCAGATATGCTATCCGAAGAAGGATTTGCAAGAGCATTATCATCATTTATGGATATAAAACCCGGATTTGTAAAATACGAAATCAAAAAAGAAAATTCAAAAGTAACTGTTAAAAATCTTCCAAAAACCTGGCCGTATGCTGTTTGTGTGATTGTTCGCGGACTTAAACTTGACGATAATAAATTACGATCAATCATACAATTACAGGAAAAACTTGGCGTAACGCTTCTTAGAAAACGAAAAAAAGGCGGTATTGGACTTTACCCCATGGATAAAATAACACTTCCGATTAATTTTACATCCAGACCAAAAGAAAAAATACAATTTAGACCACTTGAAGGAAAAACTATTATGAAAGTAAACGATATACTTGTTAATCATCCAACCGGTCGAGAATATGCGCATATCATTTCCGGTTGGAAAAATTATCCGATTTTTGTTGATAGTTCTGATGTGATAATGTCTATGCCACCAATTATAAATTCGCATGATGTCGGCAAAGTAACAAAAGATACCAAAGATGTGTTTGTTGAAGCTACCGGAACGGATTTAAACATACTTAAAATTGCGCTTAATATAATGATTACAACCCTGGCTGATATGGGTGGAACAATCTACTCGCTTGAAATGGATTATGGAACCGAAAAATTCAGATTCCCTGATTTTACGCCACGAAAAATAAAACTCGATAAGAATTATATTGAACGCCTGCTTGGAATAGAACTTAATGATTCAAAAATAAAAGAACTGCTTGGAAATATGGGTATTGGATACAAGAAAGGAAATGCTTTGGTTCCTGTGTATCGAGCCGATATATTGCACCAAATAGATATTGTGGAAGACATCGCAGTTGCTTACGGCTATGAGAATTTTGATGAAGAAATACCTAAAGTTGCAACTATTGCAAGTGAATCCAAAGGCACGATACTTGAGCGTAAAATTGCTGAAGTAATGACTGGATTTGGTATGCTTGAGTGTAAAAACTATCATATCACTAGTGATGAAACACTGACAACTAAAATGAATGTTGAAAAACAACAATTAATAAAACCAGAAAATCCGGCAAACATAGAGTACAACACACTTAGAAATAATATCCTTCCGGGACTTATGAAAATACTTTCTGAAAATACACATAATGAATATCCACAAAAGCTTTTTGAAACGGGTGACGTTATACATTTTGATAAAACAAGCACAACCCAGACAAAAGAAAATGCACATATGTCTTGCGTGATTGCGGATGTTAATTCTGATTTTTCAACCATAAAGGCTATTCTTGAAAGTACATTAAAATCACTTGATGTAAAATTCAGCTTAAAAAAAGCCAAACATTCATCTTATATTGATGGCAGGATTGCTGAAATTAAAATAAATGGTAAAAATGCAGGTTATGTTGGTGAAATTAACCCACAAGTTCTAAACAACTGGAATTTAGAAATTCCGGTTTTAGCATATGAAATTGATCTTAGCAATTTGTGAATTAACAACCGATTAAAATCCATATAATTCTATAGATTATTGCATTACAAACTAATATACAATTAAAATAAATTAGAAATGAGTACTATTATTACTGAAAAATAACTTGGGCTCGAATGGGTGGAAATGCAAAAAGTGTCATTAGGCAAATTATGCCGGGTAGCTATTTCTCACCCACCGAGATTGTTTTTATATATCTGAAATTTCAACCTTACGGCATCCCCTCCAGTATCTAAAATGTGTGGGTCACATTCTAATAAATATATTGAATGTTAGACCTTATAAATGTTTGCACGTCACTATGCCGTTAAAACTTAAGAACCAAAAACTATAAAATATTATTCTAATAAGAATAATACATGTTTCCAAATATTTCAGACATAAAAAAACGAAGGAAAAAATTAGGATTAACCCAAACGCAATTATCGCTCCATTCTAATGTCTCTCAATCAATGATTGCAAAATTAGAAAGTGGAGTAATTGAACCATCTTACGCAATTGTATGTAATATTTTCGAAGCACTTCACATTCTTGAAAGTAAAAATACATTGAAAGCAAAAAATATTATGAAGAAAAAAACCGCATGTGTGGTGTCTGATTCTTATGTATCAAAAGCAATAAAACTGATGAAGAAAAAAGAAATATCACAAATACCTGTTCTTGAAAATAATATTCCTGTTGGAAGTATTTCTGAAAAAACAATACTTGAAAAAATAATTGAAAATCCGGAGGAATGCAAAAATCTATTAGTCTCTGAAATAATGGATGTACCATTTCCAACAATAAATGAAAAAACACCGATTGATATGATTACAGCCATACTTCGACACAATCAAGCAATATTAGTATTAAAAAAGAATAAAATAAGTGGAATTATAACAAAAGCAGATCTTCTAAGTACGATATAATTACTGTTTTTTACCAAGAAGAATGCTTAATTCAGAATGCAGGGATTCCAGGTGATTTTGAGATAAAAATAATTCACAACCATCCCCAATTTCAAGGATGGCATCGTACCTTAAACCATTGGCGTGCCTCAAATTCAAAGTACTCAAATAATCTATGTGAATTACACTTTTCATATTTTATTGCCTAAAACCATTAAACTATTTCTTTTACCGTTATCTTAAATATCAGGATTTTCCCTGCAAGTTCATGATTAAAATCAACAAAAACTATGTTATTTTCAACTTTGGTTATTTTTGCCGGATTTCCGTTTGCAGATATTACCATGCCTGCTTTTGGTTCTATGCCTGCGTTTTTAAGATTTTCTATTGGAACTTCCTGAACTAGTTTTGCATTCATTTCACCATAAGCTTCTGTAGGTGGCAGAGTTACTGTTTTTTCTTCATCCACAGCCATACCAACAACTGCCGCATCAAAACCAGCTATCATTTGACCTGCGCCAACTTTGAATTCTAATGGTTGGTATGATCGTCCTTCTTGGTGATTTTCTGATTTTTTTGCTATTTGTTCTATTGAAGTATCAAAGACTGAACCGTCTTCTAATGTACCTACATAATCGACTTTAATTGTATCGCCATTTTTTACTGTCATGGTGTTGTCAACTCCCGTATTACTTATTGCATTCCCAACAGCATCATTAGAATTTTCAGAAGTCGAAACACATCCGGAAATTAGGATTACTGCGAAAAGGACAATAAATATTTTATTTTTCATTAATAACATCTCAAAAATCACTTAAAAGCGTCAAATTATAATAATTTTTTATTAAAAAACGATTAAACTTAAACAAATGCTTTAAAGCATATTAATTGTGTTATGATTGATTAAACAATATAGTTATTTATATCTTTTGGTGGATTAACTTTTTTGTTTAATCTCGGCAATTAGTTCAATAGGTTTTTCAGATTCTGCAGGTTTAAAAGAAAACAAAAGTTTCTGTTTTTTCCGCTCTATTGCCTGCCATGTTTCCATACAATTTTTTTGATTACATTCTTTATATATTCGTGTCTGATTAAAAATAGATTACTAGAAACATATTATTCAGCATACAATATTAGATGTACAAAAATTAAAAATTTATGAGTACTATTTATATTTCTTCGTAAACGAACAATATTTGAGTCTTATGAATTTAATAGATAAATTAGATGCGGAAAATCAAAAAAAACTAAATGAGATAATATCAAATACGACAAAATATGCTCACATCTACAAAACCGAAAAAAATGCACAAATAGCTCAAATGTGGTTTGCAATTATGGAACTACACAAAATGCAGGAATTAATGCGCGAAAAAATTAGAGATTTGGAAAACGCATTAAAAGAAAAAGAAACGCCAAAACTAAAAAAAAGACAATCAGAACTAATCAAAAGTCTTGAAAAGTACTGATTTTATTCTTCAAACATTTCTTTATGATATTGTGGGGCTATCAAGAAATTTAGTTTTTCTAAATCATTTACTAACTTATACATCGGAGTTAGACCTAATTTAGTTGTTGATTTTTTATAATTTATATCCGGAATAACGCCATAATTTTCGTTTTTAAGTATTTTATCCTGAAGTACATAATAACATCCGCCTCTAAGAGGTTTTAATGGATCATAAATTGATGAAAAATCGGCTGCGACCCAATTTGCCATAATCATTAAATCATTTGTATTATTTATTGTTATATGACCGTATCCCGGCGGAATTATTACTTTATCACCGGCTTTTGCCTCGACAAAATATGCATCCAATACTTTATTTCCTTCGACTTTTTGAAGAAGATATAGTGCAGTTCCATAAAGGACTTCGTAAACTTCAGTATAAGATACATTTGTTTTAGGAATAATTGGGTGATAATGGCCTGCGGTTTTTACAAATTCGCGGCCAAGCATATATGGCGGAATTACGGTGATATCGTATCTAAGATTGTTGCTTTTAATTGTTTTTTCATCCTCTAGAAGACTTATCCCTCTAAACATATAGTATAATTCCTGATTCATGTCAGCTTCGCTGTTAATCCATGGTCTATCTATCATGACTTCTGTCATGTCTTTTACGCGCCTTATTGTAGGTGAAAATTCTTCAGTACCTACAAAAAGTATTTTTTTATCAACATTTAGCTTAACATTAAAACCTGCAAGTTTGGCTAGATCTATAAAATTTGTCAAATTATCCCCTCTTAATTAAAAAAAGATTTCTTGTGTATATATATTTATCACCGGTTTTATAGTTAACACATGTCTTTTTTCCAAAGACCATGTATATTGCAGTATGTTCTTGCACTAATAATATCTTCTTTTAGGTTAAACTCTGCTTTTGGTTCGTCGTTAGGGTTCAAAAATATTTTTTGTGTTGTTGTTTTTGTTTCTAATTCAATCCATTCTATATAATGTGCTTCTTCCATTGGATGTGGTATTTCACCAATTTTTACTAGAACTTTGGAATCTGTTTTTTCTATTACGGGGGTGTGTTTTTCTTGACTTTCGTCTGTTGTTTTTTCTTCCATGTTCGTCATATCTTGACCGCAACAAACAAGTGTTCCGTCACCAACGTGCAGAACTTCCACAATATTGCCACAAATTTCGCATTTGTATATTTCGCTTTTTTTTGTCATTTTAATTATTCCTTTAATACTTCAAAATAGCTTTGAGGGTGGTCGCATGACGGGCATTTTTCAAGTGCTTTTTTTCCTTTATGCACGAAACCGCATTTTCTACAGACCCATAAAACGTCTTTTTCTTTTTCAAAAACAGTTTTATTTTTTACATCAGACAATAGTTTTTTATAACGCTCTTCGTGGTGTTTTTCTACGGTTCCTATTGCTCTTAATCTTGCTGCTATTTCGCCCATGTTTTCTTTATCTGCCACAGTTGCAAATTCGGGATACATTTTAGTATTTTCGAAATTTTCACCTTCAATTGCGGCTTTTAGATTTTCTTCTGTTGTTCCTATAACTGTTGGAACTTCTGCTTCAATCATTAATGCTTCGTCGTCTTCTTTTATTCTGTTTATTAATTTCATTAGCCATTTTGCGTGTTCGCGCTCATTATCTGCTGTTTTTAGAAATATGTCTGCGATTTGCTCAAATCCTTCTTTTTTTGCGATTTTCGCATAAATTGTGTATCTGTTTCTTGCCTGGCTTTCACCGGCAAATGCTGCTGCTAAATTTTTTAGTGTATTTTCCATTAATTTCACCTCGTAAATATACATATTATATTGGTTTTTGATATTTTAATAGTTGATTGTGAGATATACAGTCATAGAATTAAATTCTAAAGTATAGACACTCTAATTTTTATCAGAAAACGATAGAATTGTATTTAATTTATAAATTTTGTATTTTTTGAAAAAGTTTTTGAAAAAGTATTAGTACCTAAACAATTTCTATTCCGGGTTTTCCGGGGGCTGCTTTTTTTGCGCGGTTGTTGTTTATGTTATCTGCTAACATAACTTTAACGTCGCATGAAAATTCTTCTTTTATTTCGTCTGTTGAATTTTCAAATGCGGTAAGCTCTTCTTTTTGTGTTAATACATCATACAACACGGGTGTTTTCATTAAAGTTAAGGCGTATTTGGATGCTTCTTTGCCGTGCTTTTTTATGTTGTTGTTTTTCATGACTTCTGCAATTAAATTTTTTGGTTTTGTTTTTGCAATTGAATAAATTTTATATTTCCATTCAGGAGATACATAAATTGTAATATTTTTTGGCATTTCGGAGACAAATTTTGAAATTTCTCTTATGTCTTGTGCTGTTTGTTTTACTAAGTCATCCATCATATCTGCTTTTTTGTCAATAAATTTATCGTTGTGTTTTGGCCATGCATAAATTGATGCTTTTGTTTTTTCGCCTGTAATTTCCCACATCTCTTCGCAGATATGTGGTGCGAATGGAGCTAAAAGAAGAATTGTGTTTTTGACTATGGAGGTGAATACTTGTTTTTCTGATGTGGTTTTTAAATTCTTGGAATACTTTACGGTTTCGCCTACAATCGCCATTAAAGAACCAATTGCAAAACTGAATTTAAAGTTTTTTATGTCTTTTGTTGTTGATTTTATGGTTTTGTGTAATAGTCCGATTATGTGTTTTGATTTAGGGTCTAATTTTTCAAAATTAAAATTAGCGTTATCTAAATTATCTTTATTTTCAACTACAAGATTATAGAATTTTGTCAAGAATTTATTTGCTGCAACAACACCGGTATCACTCCATTCCAATTCTTTTTGCGGCAGAGCTGTAAATAACATAAATAGTCTTGCGGTATCTGCGCCGTATTTGTTTAATATTACGCCGGGATCTACTACATTTCCAACGGATTTTGACATTTTAGCTCCGTCTTTTAATACCATACCTTGTGCTAGCAAACGTTTGAATGGTTCATCAATTTCAATTAGACCTAAATCCCTTATTGCTTTTGTGAAAAATCGTGCGTATAGAAGATGCAATACTGCGTGTTCAATTCCACCTATGTATTGGTCTACGGGCATGAAATATGATGCATCTTTTTTGTCAAACGGTGCTTTATCGTATTTTGGGGATATGTATCGCAAAAAATACCATGACGAATCCATGAATGTATCCATTGTATCTGTTTCCCTTTTTGCATCGCAACCGCATTTTGGGCATTTGGTGTTTACAAATGAATCAACGGATTCTAATGGATTGCCGTGACCTGTGAATTTCGCACCTTTAGGAAGTATTATAGGCAACTCTTTTTCGTTTACGGGTACAACACCACATTTATCGCATAATACAAACGGTATTGGTGTGCCCCAATATCGTTGTCTTGAAATTAGCCAATCTCTGATTTTAAAATTAATTGTTTTTTTGCCGAATTTTTTTTCTTCCAGGAAATTCATGATTTTTTCTTTTGCCGATATGTTGTCTATATTGTCAAACTTATCAGAATTTACAAGAACGCCGTTGTCTGTGTATGCTTTTTTCATTTTTTTAATGTCTAGTTTTTCGTTTTTTGGTGTTATTACTAGTTTCATTGGAAGCTTGTATTTTTTTGCAAACTCGAAATCTCTTTGATCATGTGTTGGAACTGCCATTACAGCTCCGGTTCCGTATTCTAATAACGCGTAATCTGCTATATGTATAGGGCAAATATCTTTTGTTACCGGATTTATAAAATGATATCCTATAAACATGCCGTTTTTTTCTTTTCCCTTAGCCGTACGTTCAATTATTGATGTGCTTTTTACTTTTTTTATGAAATCATTAACGGGTTTTTCGTATTTTGTGCCTTTTGTTAATTCAATTACAATGGGGTGTTCCGGTGCTATTACAAGATAAGTTATACCGTAAACTGTGTCCGGTCTTGTTGTAAATGTTGAAATTGTATCTCCTGTTTCTTTTATTTTAAAGAAAATTTCTACACCTTCACTTTTTCCAATCCAATTTTTCTGCATTGTTTTTACTTGTTCAGGCCAGTCTTCTAGTTTGTCTATGTCGGATAATAATTCGTCGGCATAATCCGTTATTTTTAAAAACCATTGAGCCAAGTCTTTTTTTATGACTTCTGTTTTACAGCGCCAGCATCCGCCGTCTTCTACCTGTTCATTTGCAAGAACAGTTTCGCACTTTGTGCACCAGTTTATCGGTGCTTCTTTTTTGTAAACTAACCCTTTTTTGAATAATTCAATAAACAGCCATTGATTCCATCTATAATAATCAGGTTTACAAGTAGCTATTTCTCTGTCCCAATCATAAGAAAAACCCATAGATTTTTGCTGTTCTTTCATCATCTCGATGCATTTTAGTGTCCAATCATAGGGTTTAGAATTATTTTTAATGGCTGCATTTTCCGCAGGAAGACCAAATGCATCATAACCCATAGGATATAGTACATTAAATCCGCTCATTCTTTTGTATCTGGCAATTGCATCACCGATAGAATAATTTCTGACATGACCCATGTGAAGTTTTCCTGAAGGGTATGGAAACATTTCTAAAACATAATATTTTTTCTTTTTTATGTCTTTTTTTGTCTTGAATAATTTTTCTTTATCCCAAATTTTCTGCCATTTAGAATCTATGTCTTTGAAGTTCATGAATATACACCAGCATATACGCCATTATTTACTATGATATTTACCTGCAAGATTTATAATTGTTATATTTGTTGTTTTTCGCGATATATGTCTATAGGTCTTTTAGGTGGACCGATTTCACGGGTAATCGCACCATTACATATCTTCAATTCCGATTTCTCGGAACGCATCTTATAATTTTCGGCCCCTATATAAATCACCATAAGTATATTTTTAAATTAAATAAAAATGAAAAAACGTTATTGTGTGCCTATAGATTATAAGCAACTAAAAATTCTAAAACGCGCCTGAAATTTTTGTGTTTAATTTTTAGATTAGAAAATCACAGACGCAAATGAGTATAGAAAAAGCACTAGAAAGAGTAAAACATTAGCAACACTAAATTGATTCAATTTATTGTTCTTTATTGATTTTCGGTAATTCATAAATATCACTAATAAGACCGTTTTGGTCTTTAAAATAGCGAAAATAATGCCCTTAAAACTTGGGATTTTAAGGGCGTCATTAACGCATTAACCCCATACTTGGATCAAATACAGGTTCTCTTTCAAATTCTGGATATGGACTCTTAGGTGGTACTTGGTACATAAATATCACTATTTAAAAAAATTTTAACTCTTAGGGCATCGAACTTAATTCAAAAAAAATAAATTGATTTTTTGATTAAAAAAAGAACGATGCAAATTTATTGTTTTAGACAAACAATAGAATGCATAGGTTTTGTAAGCACACAGCAACAGCTAATAAAGAAGTTCATATATTTTCTTGTTGCGTTTGTACTTATCATAATAATCTAATCTTAAATTGATTTTAAATATATATAAATGTTTCTGATTTTTTTGATTTTTTGAATTCTCTTCAAAAATAAATTATTTAAATCATAAGAATGTAACAGTAACACATATAAAGGGGGTATGTCATATAATGAAATAGTTTAATTTAATTGTTTTTTAGTTTAATTAGGGTGTATAATATGACAAGAATAATATCAGTTGCTTCCGGAAAGGGCGGAGTTGGAAAAACAACAGTTACAGCAAATCTTGGTGCTGCTTTAAATGAATTTGGTTATCGTACACTTGTTATGGATACAAATCTTACAACTCCAAATTTAGGTTTTCATTTAGGTGTTCCATTATATCCTAAAACACTTCATGATGTATTAAAAGGAGACGCATATGTTGATGAAGCAATTTATGTTCATCCAACAGGATTAAAAATAATTCCTGCGGGCATTTCTATGGCGGATTTAAAATCAACAAATCCTAAACAATTAGGAAAGGTTGTTCTGGATTTGATTGGTGATCACGATGTTGTCCTTCTTGACGGCGCTGCCGGTCTTGGAAACGAATCAATCGCAAATATTCAAGCAGCTGATGAAGTTTTAATTGTTACTAATCCACAACTCCCATCAGTTACAGATGCTCTAAAAACAATCAAAGTTGCAGAAGAATCAGGAACACATATTTTAGGTGTTGTACTAAATAGAATTAGAGGAAATAAATCCGAATTATCTAGCGAAGATGTAGAATCATTATTAGGATATCCGATAATTGCAACCATCCCGGATCATGATATTGTGCAGGAAAGTCTTGCGGCAAAAACGCCGGTTGTTCATTATTCGCCGAATGCTAAATCTTCGATAGAACTTAAAAAACTTTCAGCATCTTTAATGGGGATGGACTGGAAACCCCCGGCAGAAGAAATTGAAAAACAATCATTATTGTCGCGATTCTTTGGTTTTTTAAAAAAATAAATTCTTTTCTTTATGATTTAAAAGTTGATTAATTAGTTTTTACGCACGAGTTTATAATTACTTAACATATGTAATTATAGCATTATTGAATTTAAACTTCTAATAAAATCAATACATATTAATCGTCAGTGCGTAAACATATAAATCTTTAATATAAATCAAAGATAACTTTGATTAGGGGCGAATTATATGAAAAATGGCGATTTTGCAGAAATTGAATATATCGGAAAAATAAAACAAAGCGGGGATATTTTCGATCTTACCGACGAAAATGTTGCTAAAGAAAACGGTTTATTTAACCCAAAAATGTCTTACGGGCCAATCACAATTATTGTTGGTGCTAAACAAATATTAAAAGGTCTTGACGATGCACTTTTAGCGTTAAATGAAGGCGATAAAAAAACAATAGATATTGAAGCTAAAAATGCATTTGGAGATAGAAACACAAAACTTATACGTTTAACACCAATGGCGCATTTCAAACAACAAAAAATGGAACCTAAACAAGGACAATATATTACATTTGAACAAGGACTTAGAGGTAAAATCTTGAGTGTTGCCGGTGGTCGTGTAAAAATTGATTTTAATCATCCTTTAGCCGGGAAAGAATTAGAATATGCGGTTAAAGTAAATAAACTTGTAACCGATGCCGCAAAAAAATTAGAATCATTAATTGCATTTTATTTTGGAAATGCAACAAAAAACATAAAATGTGCGGTTACGGATGATAAAGCAATTATTACAATCGATAAAAAAACACCAATCAACGATGTTGTGACAAAAAGAATTGAAGAAGATGTGAAAAAATATATTACAGAAATAAAAACAATAGAATTTAAAACAGCTTAAGTTGCTATGTGTTTTTAAATTATTTCGCAAACAGCAGTATAATGCCCATGCGATGGTAACGAAAGTAAAGACTTATATATTTTTGCTTCGTATTTAAAACCACAGATATTTAAATTAGGTGAGATAAAGCCCAAGAACAAGTATTGCGAGGGAATTATTATGGATAGCATTGTACAAAACGCTCTTAATAGAGAAGAACAAGAAACAGTTAGAGGACGAAATCAAAACTCAAGCGGAATAGAACATCAATTAGATAATGATTTAAAAGAAATTCTTAAAACAAGAAAAGCAGAAATAACTGTTGTTGGTTGCGGTGGTGCTGGAAACAACACAATTGCAAGACTTGTACAGGTTGGTATTGAAGGCGCAAAAACAATGGCTGTAAATACTGATGCTCAAGATTTACTATACACAGATGCAGATGAAAAATTATTAATCGGTAAAGAAATTACCGAAGGACTTGGTGCTGGTGCAAATCCTAAAATAGGTGAAGCTGCAGCAAAAGAGTCTAAAGAAACAATCAAAAAATCGCTTACCGGATCAGATATGGTATTTATTACCTGCGGTCTTGGTGGTGGAACCGGAACAGGGTCGGCACCAATTATAGCTGAAATAAGCAAGAAACTAAGCGCACTTACTGTTGCTATTTGTACATTACCATTTGCAATGGAAGGCCGGCACAGACTAGAAAACGCAAAACATGGTTTAGAAAAATTAGAAGAACACGTAGATACACTTATTGTAATTCCAAATGATAAGTTGATGGAAATGGTTCCGGATGTTTCAATCAATACTGCATTTAAAGTTGCTGATGAAATACTTGTAAACGCTGTTAAAGGAATAGCCGAACTTGTTACAAAACCAGGACTTATAAATTTGGATTTTGCAGATATTCGAGCTGTTATGGGTGAAGGCGGCATTGCTATGATTGGTATGGGTCAATCCGATACAGAAAATAGAGCTTACGAAGCTGTTCAAAAAGCACTTACAAATCCATTATTGGATGTTGATATTGACGGCGCTACAGGCGCACTTATCAATGTTACCGGCGGTTCTGATTTAACTTTAAAAGAAGCTAAAGAAGTTGTAAATGCAGTAACATCAAGATTATCAGAAGAAGCAAAGGTCATTTGGGGTGCTATGATTCAGCGAGAACTTGGCGACTCTATCAGAGCGATGGTTATTGTAACCGGTGTTCAATCACCACAAATTTATGGCAATGAACATTCATTTGTTGGAGAGCAAAAAAAAGAAATTGAACAAAAACTTGGAATTGACTTCGTA